>NZ_JBEXNL010000040.1:0-1045 GCF_040611135.1 Tsukamurella sp. NPDC003166 | reverse complement strand
TGAACCGCCCCGGGGTGTCCGGAGACTGACTCAAACAGTCACCGGCACCTGGTGGTGGGGTGTCCTCGCAGCGTAGTACGCGGCCTCCAACTCCGCGGGTGGGATGTCACCGCAGTACTCGTAGGGCCGTCGGTGGTTGAACCAGTCGACCCATTCGGCGGTGCCGTACTCGACCTGCTCCACCGTTTTCCAGGGCTTGCGGGGCTTGATCAGCTCGGTCTTGTAGAGACCGTTGATCGTCTCTGCCAGCGCATTGTCATACGAATCACCCACGCTGCCAATGGAACCGGTGATCCCGGCGATGATGAGCCCTTCGGCGAAGCGAACGGAGGTGTATTGAGATCCCGCGTCGGTGTGGTGAATGACCCCGGCCGGATCGTGACCGTCACGACGACGCGCCCAGACCGCGTGGTCGAACGCGGCCAGCACCAGGTCGGTGGTCATCGACGATCCGACGGCCCAGCCGATGATCCGGCGGGCGTAGGCGTCGGTCACCAGCGCCACATAGGCCCACCCGGCCCAGGTCGACACATAGGTCATGTCCGCCACCCACAGTTGGTCAGGGCGGATCGGCGTGAACCGTCGTTGGACCAAATCTGGGTGCCGCTCGGCGCCGCGGTCGGCGATTGTTGTGCGCTTGACCTTGCCCCGCACCGCGCCGGCGAGGCCAGCCTCGCGCATGAGCCGCTCCACCGTGCATCGGGCCACGCTCACACCCATCCGGTTCAGGACGATCCACATCTTCCGCGCACCGAACACCGAGTAATTCGCCGCATGCGCATCGCGGATCTGATTGGACAGCAACGCCTCCCGATACTCCGCACTGGTGGCGGGGCGATCGACGAGCTCGTAATACGTGGACGGGGCGATCTTCACACCGTGCTCGGACAGCACCGCGCAGATCGGTTCGACACCCCACCGCAGACCACCCGCCTCACGCCGACCGACATGAGAGCGGATAAAGTCCACGATCAGCCGTGTGGCCGGTCGAACTCGGCCGCGAAGAAAGCCGACGCCGCCTTCAAAATCGCGTTCGCACGCTTAA
>NZ_JBEXNL010000039.1:0-1049 GCF_040611135.1 Tsukamurella sp. NPDC003166 | reverse complement strand
CTAGTGGCGCGTGGCTGAAGTCTTCTTCCGGTCGATCTTGGCGAGGATGTCCTCCGCGGTTTTGACCCACACGAACGGATGTGAGCGTGGGTTCCAGCCGTTGATGAATGCCCGGATCGCTGTCGTGAGGTCGCATACCGATCGGAAGGTGCCGCGGTGAATCGCTTGTCGTTCGATGATCCCGAACCAGATCTCGACCATGTTCAGCCACGACGCCGAGGTCGGGGTGAAATGCACGGTGATCCGGGGATTCTCGGCCAGCCAAGCGCGGACTTCCTGCTTCTTGTGGGTGGCGTAGTTGTCCATCACCAGATGCAGTTCCACCTCCGGGTACGCCTTGGCGACCTTCTTGAGGAACGAGAGGAACTCGACGTGGGTGTGCCGGTCGTAGCATTGGCCGGTCACCTTCCCGTTCGCGATGTTCAGGGCGGCGAACAGGCTGGTCGTGCCGTGCCGGACGTAGTCATGCGTGCGCTCGAACGGATGGTTCGGTGCCATCGGCAACGTCGGCTGCGTCCGGTCCAGTGCTTGGATCTGCGACTTCTCGTCCACGCACACGACCACAGCGTTCTCCGGCGGCGCCAGGTACAGGCCCACGATATCGATCACCTTCGCCTCAAGCTCAGGATCGGTGGAGAACTTGAACGTTCCCTCCCGCCACGGCTTGATTCCCATCTCCCGCCAGACCTTCGCCACCTGGCCGTGATCGAGCTTCAGACGCTTGGCGAGCAGCCGCGAGCTCCAGTGCGTCACCCCCAGACTCGCTGGTGGCGGCGTCAACGTCGCCGTGATCACCTTCTCCCGATCGACCGTGGCGGGCCGACCCGAACGTGGCAGATCAGCCAGCCCATCGGGACCGAACTCACGGAACCGCTTGCACCACAACGCCGATGTCGGCCGCGAGATCGACAGCCGCTCCGCGATCGCTGTCATCGAAACACCGTCGGCAGCCCACAGCACAATCCGAGCTCGCGTCACCAACCCCGCCGGCATCGACGGCATCCGCAGCCACGACTCCAGCAATGCTCGATCGGCCTCGGAAATCAGAA
>NZ_JBEXNL010000038.1:0-1147 GCF_040611135.1 Tsukamurella sp. NPDC003166 | reverse complement strand
CCCAGCTCCTCCTCGATCCGCAACAGCTGGTTGTACTTCGCGACCCGCTCACTACGAGCCGGAGCACCCGTCTTGATCTGACCCGAGCCCACCGCGACCGCCAGATCCGCGATCGTCGTGTCCTCCGTCTCACCCGAACGGTGGCTCATCATCGACTTGTAACCGTTGTTGTGCGCCAACGCCACCGCATCCAAAGTCTCCGTCAACGTACCGATCTGGTTGACCTTCACCAACAGCGCGTTCGCCGCACCACGAGCGATACCGTCCTCAAGACGCTCCGGATTGGTCACGAACAGATCATCACCCACCAGCTGCACCTTGTCACCGATCGCGTCGGTCAGATCGACCCAACCCTCCCAGTCGTCCTCCGACAGCGGATCCTCGATCGAAACCAACGGGAACTCCCCGACCAGCCCGCGGTAGAACTCGCCCATCTCCGCCGCGGAAAGCACCTTGCCCTCGAACCTGTACCCCTCGGGGCTGTAGAACTCCGTCGCCGCGACATCCAGCGCCAACGCCACATCAGACCCCAGCTTCAGGCCGGTCCTGCCGATCGCCTCGGAAATCAGCTCCAGCGCCTCACGGGTGCCGGCCACCGACGGGGCGAAGCCGCCCTCATCACCCAAACCCGTGTTCAGGCCCTTGCTCTTGAGCACCGACTTCAAAGAGTGGTAGACCTCAGCGCCCCAGCGCAGCGACTCCTTGAAAGTCTCCGCGCCGATCGGCGCGACCATGAACTCCTGCACATCCACACCACTGTCCGCGTGCGCGCCACCGTTGAGGATGTTCATCATCGGCACCGGCAGAATATGCGCGTTCGGGCCACCCAAGTACCGGAACAACGGCAGCGCAGCCGACTCCGCCGCCGCCTTCGCCGCCGCCAACGACACACCGAGCAACGCATTCGCGCCGAGCCGGCTCTTATCCGGCGTGCCATCCAAGTCCAGCAGCGTCTGATCGATGATCCGCTGCTCATCAGCAGGAATACCGATCACCTCCGGCGCAATCACCTCCAGCACACCCTCGACCGCCTTCGTCACGCCCTTACCCAGGTAACGATCACCCCCATCACGCAGCTCCACAGCCTCATGCTCACCCGTGGACGCACCCGACGGCACCGCCGCACGAGCGAAGCTACCGTCGGCCA
>NZ_JBEXNL010000037.1:0-1346 GCF_040611135.1 Tsukamurella sp. NPDC003166 | reverse complement strand
CGGAGTTGGAGGCCGCGTACTACGCTGCGAGGACACCCCACCACCAGGTGCCGGTGACTGTTTGAGTCAGTCTCCGGACACCCCGGGGCGGTTCAGTCCTCCTCCAGGACTGGGGAAGAGAAACCCCGGGTTGGCATGGCACAGAGCCGTGGCGAGGTCGTCCGGAAGCGGCAGTACGCGTTGGCGCTGACCCTTGCCATGAACGACCAGTGACCATCCCGCCACGTCTCGTACGAGGTCGTGTTCCGGATGGACCTGAGCGACTTCACCACGGCGCATACCCAGCTCGTTTGCGAGGCGGAGCATGAGCATCAGCCGTGGGTCCGCTGCACTGAGCGCTGCCGAGACCACTGCGCTGTCGGCAGGGCGTGGTCGAGGCTGCTCGGGTCGGACCATCGGCAGGATATCGGCGATGTTATCTGTCGTCCGTCCAGTCGTGACCCCCCACGTCCAGAATCGCCGCAGGGATGACCGCACCGCGCGGGCAGTCTCCCGACTCCAGTCGTGACTGCCGACCCACTCGAGCAGTGCGGTGGGTTGCACAGTCCACGGACTGGCGGCGAGGTCGGCTCGTGCTACACGGCGGACGTGGTAAAGGCGCAGGTCGACAGTCTGCGGCGACAGTCGCATCGCTTGCATCGCGGTACGCCAACCGTCGAGGGCGCCGGCCCACTGCTCGTTGATGATCGTGTGTGTTGTCATCCTGCTACTGTTCGCTTCCGGCTGAGGTGCACAAGCCAGACCGACAGGTTCGGTCGGTCTCATCCACCTGGAGTCCCACTTCACCGACGAGAAGGCCGGACCGCTGCGAGCCGAGACGTACCGCCGCCTCAGGAGACACTGGCAGTTCATCAATGAGCTTCAGCTATTCGAGATCCAGCACCAGAAGCGCTACGGCGTCAATATCTACGGCGCCAGTGCCGCCCCTCGCTTTCTGCAAGCAGCATCGCTCTACCACCCGGACACCGTCGAGCGGTCGATCAAACATGATGGTTCAGGAACCGAGCCAGGTATCAAGGACCTCGACGGAAACTGGGATCTCCGGCCCCACTCTTCACGGATCGCAGTTGTCAGTGCCGAGACGTTGCGGTCGTGGCACGCGGTCTTGGAAGGCGCGGAGGTTCCGACAACGCAAACGCGCATGGTGTACGCCGTCAATCAGTCGACGGCAGCCGTACTCGACAAGCTGTCAGGCGCCTCGCGCATCGGAGATCTCGGACTTGAGTTCTCCCGCGGGTGGGATGAGAGCATCGACCGAACGAAGGGGTTCTTCGACGCAGAGTGGGGGGTGCCTGAATCGTGGGATCAGGTCATCCTCCAGGGCTCCCACCTCGGGGTCGGCCGAC
>NZ_JBEXNL010000036.1:0-1562 GCF_040611135.1 Tsukamurella sp. NPDC003166 | reverse complement strand
AACCTTGATCCCCGCGCTGATCCCACCGGGTGCAGCCCATGTCGACGGAATCTACTCGCTTGGCGTTCCGGATGACCTGCCGACACTCGTGGCGCTGACCGGATCGATGAGCTCGCTGATATCCGATTTCGCTGTTCGAGTGGCGCCAAAATCGACAATCCGGTCCGGCACGGCATCTCGGCTTCCATGCGGATTCACGTCCGAAACACTATCGGCACTGATGCTCCGCGTACTGCGTCTCAACTGCGTGACTAATGCGTATGCGGAAATCTGGCAGAAGTGTTTCGACGACCACTTTCATCTTGACGCTTGGGCGAAAAGCAGCGCTCACGGCTTGCTTCGTGGCGGACTTGGAGACGTGACACATTCATGGACGGACGCCATCCCGCTGCGATCCGCGGTTGAACGTCGGCAGGCGTTGATTGAGATCGATGCACTTGTCGCCCTTAGTGTTGGCGCGACAGCTGACGAACTGTGTGCAATCTACCGCACCCAGTTCCCTGTGCTCTACGGCTACGACACGCGTGGTACATTTTACGACGTTAATGGACGATCGGTGCCTTCCGCAATACTCGCACTATGGCGCCGGCGAGGAATGAATAGCGGCAACTACACCAACGAGGAGCTGAGTTCGTCCCATCCTGGAAGCGGCTTGGTATACCGCTACGAAACTCCATTTATCTCGCTCGATCGAGAACAAGACCTACAATTCGCTTTTGCTGTGTTCGCAGATCGTCTCGGACCGCGCCCCTGAGCTGTGGACCTGATCCACCGCCCCCGACTTGCCGGGGTCAGACCTCTAAAGATGCACGGAGTCCACCCGACGCTCCGCCACCCGCACGCGAAGTTCATCGAAAGCGAGCCGCATGTCGGCCTCTCGGTCGAGAGGTTTGAACGGGCGAGCGTAGGTGTATTGCCGTCCAGAACCTGGATGCACACCGACAAGTGAGGTATTTTCGTCACCTGCTGGCAGGCGCTGCGCTCGAGTCAGAACTGACGTTGGCACGACTCGGCCTTCCTGGTCATAGTGCAATGCGCGCAGGTCGTAACCCAGCAGGACCGGGAACTGAGTCCGATAGATCGCGCAGAGTTCCTCGACATCAATACCGAGTGCTATTGCAACAAGCGTATCAACCTCAAGTAAGGCTTGGCGGCGGTCGGTCGCGCGCCTGAGAGGCGTCGTCGCCGTCCAGTGTGGCGTAACCTCCCCTAGCGAGGGTCGGTCCGAGTAATTGTGCCCGCCTGAGGTCCAGGAGTCATTCGTAAAGTCGCCACTGAAGACACACTCCCACAGGTCGGAGTAGGCGGAGGTCACGCAGTTGACCCTCAGGGTCCGCAGCAAGATCATCGAACGAAGGGCGGGGTCATCTACGAATGGGAGCCGATCCAGCGTCGAGGCCGAGATAGTCGACTTCGGCGCCGCGCGGACCGCGAAGTCGTGAAGTAATGAGGCTGTGAATCCGCCGACCAACACCAGCGTGGCCGCATCTCCCGGCAGACCGACCGACGACACACCGTGGATATGGGCGGTGCCGGGAGGAATCATTGCGGGGATCAAGGTG
>NZ_JBEXNL010000035.1:0-1702 GCF_040611135.1 Tsukamurella sp. NPDC003166 | reverse complement strand
CCTCGGCCTTTCACCGGCGAGTTGATCAAGGCTGCGTGTTGGCATGAAGAAAGGTGCTCTGAGCTGGAAGAATAGGGGTTACCACACACCTTATTCGTCGCACTCGAAGGAGCACCTTTCTGGTGAGCCAGTCTACGTCTTTGTATCCAGCTCTGGCAGTCGACGCGGCCGGGCAGCGTCTGGTCTCGCACGCAGGGACGGTGCTGTTGCTTCGCGCGGCCGAGACCGCCGGCCTGGCTGCGGCTCTGAGCAGCGCGTTGATGCCGTGGCGCAAGCCGAACGCGGTCCACGATCCGGGGAAGATCATCGTTGATCTGGCGGTGTCGGTCGCCGTGGGCGGGGACTGCCTGGCCGACTTGGATCAGCTCCGCAGCCAGCCGCAGGTGATGGGGCAGATCGCCTCCGATCCGACGGTCTCCCGGCTGATCACCGCACTCGCCGCTGAGCCGGAAGCGGCGTTGGCCGCGATCGCAGCAGCGTCCACGCAGGCCCGGTCCAAAGCCTGGGAACTGGCCGGCCAGGACGGCCCCGATCATGGGATCTGCGCGGAGGATCCGTTGGTGATCGACCTCGACGCGACCCTCGTCGCCGCCCACAGTGACAAAGAGGATGCGGCCCCGAACTTCAAGAAAGGCTTCGGCTTCCACCCACTACTGGCGTTCGTCGATCACGGTCAGGCAGGGACAGGGGAACCGGTCGCGGTCCTGTTGCGGCCGGGGAACGCGGGCTCGAACACCGCCGCTGACCACATCACCGTCGTCAAACAAGCACTCGCGCAGCTACCCGACACGGTCACCAGCGGCGGTCGGTACCGGGTCGGTCGCAAAGTCCTGATCCGCGCTGACGGTGGTGGCGGCACCCACGACTTCCTGGACTACCTGACCCGCCGGCACCTGGCCTACTCGATCGGCTTCACCCTCACGCCCGCGCTCGCTGCGGCTGTGGATCTCGTGCCCAAGGCGGGGTGGATCCCGGCGATCAACGACGACACCGGCGCCCTGCGCGACGGGGCCTGGATCTGCGAACTCACCCACATGGTCGATCTGAGCTCTTGGCCAGCAGGAATGCGGCTGATCGTCCGCGCCGAACGCCCGCACCCCGGCGCGCAGCTCACGTTCACCGACCGCGACGGACTCCGGCTGACCGCGTTCGTCACCAACAGCCGCGGCAAGATCGAACGCCTCGAGCTGCGGCACCGCCGCAGGGCCCGCTGCGAGGACCGCATCCGCGCCTTGAAGGAGACCGGCCTGCGGAACCTCCCGTTGCACCGATTCGGCCAGAACCGCATCTGGGCTGCGATCGCCGCACTGGCCTCGACCCTGATCACCTGGGCCCAAACACTGGCGTTGACCAGTCATGATGCTCGCCGATGGGAACCGAAGAAGCTGCGCCACCGACTCTTCTCCATCGCCGGAAGGATCGCCCGGCACGCCCGCCGAACCCGACTGCACCTGGCCGCGACCGCCCCCGACACCGAGGTTCTCCTCGTCGGACTCAGCCGCCTGGACCGACTACGAGCCCCGACATGACCCACTCGACATCCTTGACCGAACGATCACGAAACACCCCACGGGACAGTGGAACCCGACGCCACCCGACGCAACACCGGGCCGCAACGCCATGCCCACAATCCCGAACCGCGCCCGAAAACACCAATCCGAAACCGATCAGGACGGGACGGCCACCTCATGAAAGATCGAGG
>NZ_JBEXNL010000034.1:2837-4713 GCF_040611135.1 Tsukamurella sp. NPDC003166 | reverse complement strand
TGTTGTTACACGCTTTCACCTGTGAGCTGCTGCTCGTTTTGGCGAATGTTATGTGTGTGGTAAGCCCTCGACCGATTAGTACCAGTCACCTGCACGCATTACTGCGCTTCCAGTTCTGGCCTATCAACCCCATAGTCTGTAGGGGGTCTTACCCACTCAAGGTGGTGAGAAACCTCATCTTGGAACAGGCTTCCCGCTTAGATGCTTTCAGCGGTTATCCCTTCCGAACGTAGCCAACCAGCCGTGCTCCTGGTGGAACAACTGGCACACCAGAGGTTCGTCCGTCCCGGTCCTCTCGTACTAGGGACAGCCTTCCTCAAGTTTCTAACGCGCGCGGCGGATAGAGACCGAACTGTCTCACGACGTTCTAAACCCAGCTCGCGTGCCGCTTTAATGGGCGAACAGCCCAACCCTTGGGACCTACTCCAGCCCCAGGATGCGACGAGCCGACATCGAGGTGCCAAACCATCCCGTCGATATGGACTCTTGGGGAAGATCAGCCTGTTATCCCCGGGGTACCTTTTATCCGTTGAGCGACACCGCTTCCACTTGCCGGTGCCGGATCACTAGTCCCGACTTTCGTCCCTGCTCGACCTGTCAGTCTCACAGTCAAGCTCCCTTGTGCACTTGCACTCAACACCTGATTGCCAACCAGGCTGAGGGAACCTTTGGGCGCCTCCGTTACATTTTGGGAGGCAACCGCCCCAGTTAAACTACCCACCAGGCACTGTCCCTGAACCAGATCATGGTCCGAGGTTAAGGTATCCAATACGATCAGAGTGGTATTTCAACAACGACTCCACGAACACTGGCGTGCCCGCTTCACAGTCTCCCACCTATCCTACACAAACCGAACCGAACACCAATACCAAGCTATAGTGAAGGTCCCGGGGTCTTTTCGTCCTGCCGCGCGTAACGAGCATCTTTACTCGTACTGCAATTTCGCCGAGTCTGTGGTTGAGACAGCAGAGAAGTCGTTACGCCATTCGTGCAGGTCGGAACTTACCCGACAAGGAATTTCGCTACCTTAGGATGGTTATAGTTACCACCGCCGTTTACTGGGGCTTAAATTCTCAGCTTCGCCTTACGGCTAACCGGTCCTCTTAACCTTCCAGCACCGGGCAGGCGTCAGTCCATATACATCGTCTTACGACTTCGCATGGACCTGTGTTTTTAGTAAACAGTCGCTTCTCTCTGGTCTCTGCGACCCCACACCGCTCCGACCGCAAAGGATCATCACCGTGCGAGGTCCCCCTTCTCCCGAAGTTACGGGGGCATTTTGCCGAGTTCCTTAACCACAGTTCTCTCGATCTCCTTGGTATTCTCTACCTGACCACCTGTGTTGGTTTGGGGTACGGGCCACATCAGATCTCGCTAGAGGCTTTTCTCGGCAGCATAGGATCATGGAATTCACCGCAACGGCTACGCATCACCTCTCAGGCTGCATGGGATCCGGATTTGCCTAGATCCCGCCCTACAGGCTTACACCAGTACAACCACTGACTGGCCCCACTACCTTCCTGCGTCACCCCATCGCTTGACTACTACCAGCCGAGGTCCCGTGCATCCACCAGCTCGTCACCCGAAGGTGATCTCGCGGCTTCAGGACGGTTAGTACAACTGATTCATCAGGGGCGATCTGACACGGGTACGGGAATATCAACCCGTTGTCCATCGACTACGCCTGTCGGCCTCGCCTTAGGTCCCGACTCACCCTGGGAGGATTAACCTAGCCCAGGAACCCTTGGTCATCCGGAGGACACGTTTCTCACGTGTCATTCGCTACTCATGCCTGCATTCTCACTCGCACAGCCTCCACAACTGGGTCACCCCGCTGCTTCTACGGCTGCACGACGCTCCCCTACCCACCCACACC
>NZ_JBEXNL010000034.1:1546-2743 GCF_040611135.1 Tsukamurella sp. NPDC003166 | reverse complement strand
AGTACACGCTTAGGGGCCTTAGCCGGCGATCTGGGCTGTTTCCCTCTCGACTACGAAGCTTATCCCCCGCAGTCTCACTGCCACGCTCTCACTTACCGGCATTCGGAGTTTGGCTGACGTCAGTAACCTGTGAGGGCCCATCGGCCATCCAGTAGCTCTACCTCCGGCAAGAAACACGTGACGCTGCACCTAAATGCATTTCGGGGAGAACCAGCTATCACGGAGTTTGATTGGCCTTTCACCCCTACCCACAGCTCATCCCCTCAGTTTTCAACCTAAGTGGGTTCGGGCCTCCACAACATCTTACTGCTGCTTCACCCTGGCCATGGGTAGATCACTCCGCTTCGGGTCCAGACCCGGCGACTCACACGCCCTATTCGGACTCGCTTTCGCTACGGCTACCCCCAAACGGGTTAACCTCGCCACCGAGCACTGACTCGCAGGCTCATTCTTCAAAAGGCACGCCATCACCCCACAACGAGGGCTCTGACGGATTGTAAGCACACGGTTTCAGGTACTATTTCACTCCCCTCCCGGGGTACTTTTCACCTTTCCCTCACGGTACTTGTCCGCTATCGGTCGCAAGGTAGTATTTAGGCTTACCGAGTGGTCTCGGCAGATTCACAGCGAATTTCACGGGCTCGCTGCTACTCGGGTATCCACCACAACAGGCACCATGTTTTCAGTTACGGGACTCTCACCCTCTCCGGCGGACCATTCCAGGCCACTTCACCTAACACGACACTTTCTCACTGCTGTCCAGCCAGGTAGAACTGGAAAGATGAACCCCACAACACCACACACACAACCCCTACCCGGTATCACATGTGCATGGTTTAGCCTCATCCGCTTTCGCTCGCCACTACTCACGGAATCACTATTGTTTTCTCTTCCTGAGGGTACTGAGATGTTTCACTTCCCCCCGTTCCCTCCACACCGTCTATATATTCAACGGCAGGTAACACCACATGACTGGTGCTGGGTTTCCCCATTCGGAAATCCTCGGATCACAGCTCGGTTGACAGCTCCCCGAGGCATATCGCAGCCTCCCACGTCCTTCATCGGCTCCTTGCGCCAAGGCATCCACCGTGCGCCCTTAGACACTTACAACACACAAAACACACACCAAACCCGAGACAACCAAAGCCATCACAAATATCGGTGCGCCCTTCATGACATCAAGCGCCAAAAAAACAC
>NZ_JBEXNL010000033.1:0-5224 GCF_040611135.1 Tsukamurella sp. NPDC003166 | reverse complement strand
GTAACGATCACCCCCATCACGCAGCTCCACAGCCTCATGCTCACCCGTGGACGCACCCGACGGCACCGCCGCACGAGCGAAGCTACCGTCGGCCATAACGATCTCCACCTCCACCGTGGGATTGCCACGGGAATCGAGGATCTCGCGGGCACCTACCTGAATGATTTCGGACACGGCACGCGCCATCACAGGGACTTTCCGACGAGCCCGGTCACATCGACGAGGCGGTTGCTGTAGCCCCATTCATTGTCGTACCAGGACACGACCTTGGCCTGATCGTCGATGACCTTGGTCAGGCCGGCGTCGAACAGCGAGCTGTGCGGGTCGGTGACGATGTCGGAGGAGACGATCGGGGCGTCGTAGTACTTGAGGATTCCCTTGAGACTCCCTTCGGCGGCCGCCTTCATGGCTGCGTTGATCTCCTCGACGGTCGCCTTCTTCTCCAGCTGCACAGTGAGATCCGTGACGGAGCCGGTGGGGATCGGCACGCGCAGCGCGTAGCCGTCGAGCTTGCCGGCGAGCTCGGGCAACACCAAGCCGATGGCCTTGGCCGCGCCCGTGGACGTCGGCACCACGTTGATCGCGGCGGCGCGGGCGCGGCGCGGATCCTTGTGCGGGCCGTCCTGCAGGTTCTGGTCCTGGGTGTAGGCGTGGACCGTGGTCATCAGGCCCTTGACGATGCCGAACTCGTCGTTGACGACCTTCGCCAGCGGGCCGAGGCAGTTGGTGGTGCAGGAGGCGTTGGAGATGACGTCCTGGCTGCCGTCGTACTTGTCGTCGTTGACGCCCATGACCACGGTGATGTCGGCGTCGGCCGCGGGCGCGGAGATGATGACCTTCTTGGCACCGGAATCCAGGTGCCCCTGCGCCTTGTCGCGCGCGGTGAAGATGCCGGTCGACTCGATGACGACGTCGACGCCGAGGTCGCCCCAGGGCAGCGCCGACGGTCCCTCGCGCACCTCCAGAGCCTTGATGACCTGATCGCCGACCCGGATGGTGTCCCCGTCGGCCACGACGTCGGCGTCGTACCGGCCGAGGATGGAGTCGAACTTGAGCAGGTGGGCGAGCATCGCGTTGTCGGTGAGGTCGTTGACCGCCACGATCTCGATGTCGGTGGTACCCAGCGCCTGCTGCGCGGCGACCGCGCGGAAGAAGTTGCGGCCGATCCGGCCGAATCCGTTCACGCCTACACGAATCGTCATGAGTTGTTCCTTTCGAGAGTGCCCGTTCCGCGGTGACATCCGCTGCGACGGGCGGGGATAAGATTGTGGTGCAGCCGGTTCCGGCTACTTCGTGCTGATCGACTTCCCTGCGGAGTGCAGGTCGTTGCAGGCCTCCACGACCCGGTCGGTCATCGACGCCTCGGCCTTCTTCAGATAGCCGCGCGGGTCGTAGGTCTTCTTGTTGCCGACCTCGCCGTCGACCTTGAGAACGCCGTCATAATTGCTGAACATGTGGCCCGCGATGGGGCGGGTGAACGCGTACTGGGTGTCGGTGTCCACGTTCATCTTCACCACCCCGTAGCTCAGCGACTCCTCGATCTCGCTCTTCAGCGAGCCCGAACCGCCGTGGAAGACGAAGTCGAAGGGCTTGCTACCCGCGGGGAGGCCCTTCTTCTCCGCGGCGACGGCCTGACCGTCTCGCAGTACTTCCGGCCGCAGCTTCACATTGCCCGGCTTGTAGACGCCGTGGACGTTCCCGAAGGTCGCGGCGAGCAGGTACCCCTCGGTCCCGAGCGCATCCACGGTCTTCGCGAAATCCTCGTTGCTGGTGAACAGCTTGTCGTTGATCTCGTTCTCGACACCGTCCTCCTCACCACCGACCACGCCGATCTCGATCTCCAGAAGGATGTTCGCGGCTTTGGCCTTGGAGAGCAGTTCCTGCGCGATCTCGAGGTTCTCCTCGAGCGGGATCGCCGAGCCGTCCCACATGTGCGACTGGAACAGCGGATTCTGCCCGTTGTCGACGCGCTTCTTCGAGATCGCCAGCAGCGGTCGAACGTAGCTGTCCAGCTTGTCCTTCGGGCAGTGGTCGGTATGCAGGGCGACGGTGACGTCGTACCGCGCGGCCACGACGTGCGCGAACTCGGCGAGCGCCACCGCACCGATGACCATGTCCCTGACGCCCAGGCCGGAACCGAATTCTGCACCACCGGTTGAGAACTGGATGATCCCGTCACTCCCGGCGTCGGCGAAGCCCTTGATCGCCGCGTTGATCGTCTCGCTGGAGGTGCAGTTGATCGCCGGATAGGCGAACCCGCCTTCGCGAGCACGGTCGAGCATCTCGCGGTAGGCCTCGGGGGTTGCGATGGGCATGGTCAGTCCTTCTGTAGCCGGGTGGAAGTGAAGAGGGCGTGGGCGGTTTCAGGCGATCAGTGGTCGTCCTCGCCGATCCGGTGCACCTGGATCAAGTTGGTCGAGCCGACGGTCCCGGGAGGCGCACCAGCGACGATCACCACCTGATCACCCTTCGAGTACCGACCGATGCCCTCCAGCGACTGATCCACCTGCCGGATCATCGCGTCGGTGCTATCCGCACCGTCGACCAGGAAAGTCTCCGTCCCCCACGACAGCGCAAGCTGACTCCGCACCTCCGGCAACGGCGTGAACGCCAACAACGGCAGCCGCGTATGCAAGCGAGCCAAGCGCCGCACAGTGTCACCGGACTGAGTGAACGCCACCAAAGCCTTCGCGTTGAGCCGCTCACCGATATCACGAGCCGCATAGGAAATGATGCCGCGCTTAGTCCGCGGCACGTGATTGAGCGGCGGCACCGAAGGCCCACCGTCCTCAACGGCCTGCACGATCTTGGCCATCGTCCGCACCGTCTCGATCGGATACTTACCCACCGACACCTCACCCGAAAGCATCACCGCATCCGCACCGTCGAGCACCGCATTCGCCACATCGGAGGCCTCCGCGCGCGTCGGACGGCTGTTCTCGATCATCGACTCCAACATCTGCGTCGCCACGATCACCGGCTTCGCGTTCTCCCGCGCGATCTGAATCGCCCGCTTCTGCACCAACGGCACCTCCTCCAACGGCAACTCCACCCCCAGATCACCCCGCGCGACCATCACCGCATCGAACGCCAGAATCACCGCCTCGAGATTCTCGATCGCCTCCGGCTTCTCCAACTTCGCGATCACCGGAATCCGGCGCCCCACCCGATCCATCACCGCATGCACCCGCTCGATATCCGCCGGCGAGCGGACGAAGGAGAGCGCGATGAAATCCACCCCCAACCCCAGCGCGAACTCCAGATCCTCGATGTCCTTCTCACTGAGCGCCGGCACCGACACGTTCATCCCCGGCAACGACACACCCTTGTTGTTCGACACCGGCCCACCCTCAGTGACCTCGCAGACGACATCGTTGCCGTCCACCGAGGTCACCGACAGGCCGACCTTGCCGTCATCGACCAACAACCGATCACCCGGACGGGCGTCCTGCGCCAACTCCTTGTACGTCGTCGACACCCGATCATGCGTCCCCACCACATCATCGACCGTGATCCGGACCGTCTCACCCGTCTCCCACACCGTGCGGCCATCACCCGCGAACCGACCCAAACGGATCTTCGGGCCCTGCAGATCCGCCAGGATCCCCACCGCACGCCCCGTCGCATTCGACGCCGCACGCACCCGGTCGTAATTCACCGCATGATCAGCATGCTCACCATGACTGAAATTGAGGCGAGCAACATCCATACCCTCCTCCACGAGAGCAAGCACCCTCTCCTCGGTTCCGACAGCAGGGCCCAGAGTGCAGACGATCTTGGTTCGACGAGTCACACGACGAAAGGTATGCACCGCCGAAGGGCGTGACAACCATCACGCCCATATGGGCATCAGGCGCGGTCCGCGGATTCGGCGGGCGCGACGCGCAGCAGCGAGATGGCGGTCTCCCGATCGGTGACCAGCGAGGTCACGACCCCGCTCATCAGACTCGCGCGAATGGCCTCCACCTTCTGGTGGCCGCCGGCGATGGCGATGACCTCGTCGACCGCGGCGAGCTCGCGGTACGAGATCGCCAGCGTGCGCCCGCTGTAGTTGGTACGCACCGGGCGCCCGGCGGCGTCGAACTGGATGGCGCAGAGCTCCGCGGCCACGCTGAGCGAATCCAGTTCCGCCCGACCCTGATCCGACAACATCGCGTACACCTGGGAGCCCGTCAGGTCCAGGCTCCCGACGGCCACCACGGCCACCGTGATTCGCTTCCACAGGTCCATCGCTGCGGCGACCCCCGGCTGCCGCGCCAGCGCCGCCTTCATCCGCTGATCCGACATGATCAGCGGCGCGTAGATCGGGTACTGCGGCCCGCGCGAGACCGAGGTCAACTGCCGTACCAGGTCGACGGAGCTGGCCTGGACATCGCCCACCACCCCCGACATCTGGACGATGGTGCACGGCGGCAGATCCCGGACGTGCTGCGCCATCGCGTCGAGGGTGCGCCCCCACCCGACGCCGAGCACGTCCGCCTCGGTCACGACCTCGCTGAGCAGGTCGGCGGCGACCCGCCCGAGCCCGTGTCGCAGGCCGTCGAAGTCGGTGAACGAGCCGGTGGCGACCAGTGCGCGGCGCAGCCCGTACGCCCGTCTGAGTCGCTCGGAGAGATCGGCCTCGATCGCGGCGTCGGTGTTGATCTCTATCCGGACCAGGCCCGACTCCAGGCACGCGTCCAGGATCCTCGCCACCTTGTACCGGGACAGCCCGTACTCCGCGCCGATCTCCATCTTCGACTTCCCGTCGAAGTAGAACCGCCGCGCGATCGCTGCGGCCCGGACCACCTCGGCCGGTCCCATGGACCCCATCAGTACCTCCTCGCGACGTCGGGGACGGCCGCCCCCGACCGCTCCAGCGTAGATCCACGATGCCCGATTCCGCGCCCATATGGGCGCGCTCGTTGTCGAAACGTTGCGATCCCCGTCTGATGGGCAGGTACGACGAGGCCCGACGGCCCCGTCTCCGGCGGCGAAGGGAAGAGCAAGTGCGCATCGGTGTGTTGACAGGTGGTGGTGACTGTCCTGGGTTGAACGCGGTGATCCGGGCGGTGGTCCGGACGTGTGATTCGCGGTACGGGTCGGCGGTGGTCGGGTTTCAGGACGGGTGGCGGGGCCTGCTGGAGGACCGGCGGGTGCAGTTGTCCGACGATGAGCGCAACGATCGGCTGCTGACCAAGGGCGGCACGATGCTGGGCACGGCCCGTACCCATCCGGATGTGCT
>NZ_JBEXNL010000032.1:0-10719 GCF_040611135.1 Tsukamurella sp. NPDC003166 | reverse complement strand
GGTCGCCGACGGCGGGGGTCAGCTCGTCGCGGTCGCCGGTCTCGGTGTCGCTGCTCCACTCGCGCAGGCGTTTCATCTCGCGTCCCCGACAGGCACGCGCGACAGGACCGCCCCGACCGGACCGCCCGGAAACGACGAACCGGCCGCCGGGGGATCCCCGACGGCCGGCTCTCGTGGAAACGATCAGTACTTGCCGAAGGCCAGCGCCACGTCGTGGCCGCCGAATCCGAACGAGTTGTTCAGGGCGTACTGGATATCGGTTTTGCGGGCCTGCCCGTGCACGACATCGAGGTCGATGTCGGGATCCTGGTTGTCCAGATTCAGGGTGGGCGGGATGACGCCATCGCGGATCGCGAGTACGGTCAGCGCCGCTTCGAGCGCGCCCACGGCGCCGATGGAGTGCCCGAGCGCGCCCTTCGGCGCGTAGACCGCGGCGTCGGTGCCGACGGCGGTGATGGCCTTGGCCTCGGCGATGTCGCCGATCGGGGTCGCGGTGGCATGGGCGTTGATCAGGTCGATGTCTGCGGGGGTGAGTCCGGCGACCTCGATGGCACGCTTCATGGCACGCGCCGCGCCGCGGCCCTCGACATCGGTCTGCACCATGTGGAACGAGTCGGACGTGATGCCGGCGCCCATCAGGCGGGCGAGCGGCTTCGCACCGCGCGCCAGCGCGTGCTCCTCGGTCTCGATGATCATGAGCGCTTGGGCCTCGCCGAAGACGAAGCCGTCACGGTCCTTGTCGAACGGGCGCGAGGCGGCCTGCGGGTCGTCGTTGCGGGTCGAGAGGGCCCGCATCATGGAGAACGGGGCGATGACGGGGCTGTCGATGCGTCCTTCGATGCCGCCGCAGACGGCGATGTCGGCGTCGCCGAGAATGATCTGGCGCCAGGCGTGGGCGATGGCCTCGTTGCCCGTCGAACAGGCCGAGACGGGCGCGATGGCGCCCGCTCGCGCACCGATCTCCAGCGCGGCGACGGCCGCAGGGCCGTTCGGCATGGACATCTGCACCGCGAACGGCGAGACCTTGCGGACGCCGTGGTCGCGCAGTGCGTCCACGGCCTCCACCATCGACTCGCCGCCGCCGAGGCCGGTGCCGACGACCGCCGCGAGGCGGAACGGATCGACATCCGGCCGACCGGCCTTGTCCCAGAGCCGCTTGGTCATGACGTACGAGGACTGCTCCACGTACGACATGCGCCGCTTGGTGACGTGCTGCTTGGCCAGGTTTCCGGCGAACTGGCGGTCGGGGCGCTCGGGGACCTCCGACGTGGGGTCCTCGAGCAGCTGACCTCCGAAACGTACGGGGAGGTCGGGGATCTGCACGCCGATGAAATCTCCCTCGAGCGGCCGGATGCCGCTGCGACCCTCGAGTAGACCCGCCCAGGTGGAGTCGGTATCGACTCCGAGCGACGTGGTCAGCTCGATGGCGGTGACGACGACACTCGGGAAGTCGCCACCGCGCGTCGAGAAATTCCTCAGCGAAGGCAAGACCCTACTTGCCCTTCTCCGCCTCGTACTTGCCCTTGAGCTCGGCAGCGAGATCAGCGTTCTCGGCCTCGAGCTTCTGGATGTACGCGACGGCGTCGCCAACGGTCTTCAGGCCCGCGAGGTCCTCGTCCGGCACCTTGACGCCGTACTTGTCCTCGAGCTGCACGGCGATCTCGACCATCGACAGCGAGTCGATGTCCAGGTCGTCGATGAACGCCTTGTCCAGGGTGACCTCGGAGGGCTCGATGCCGGTGACCTCTTCGATGATCTCGGCGATGGCGGCGACGATTTCGTCCTGGCTGGTGGCCACAGTGGGTCCCTTTCCTTGTGTGACCCGACCCGCGATTTCGCGGAGACGGGAGTATCTGTGCGACGTACGTCGCGGGTTCGACGGTGCCGGGCGGCCCCGTCGGCGGTACGAAGGCTACTGCGCGGGGGCGAGCAGCTCGGCCAGATCGGCCGGGGTCTTCACGGCGACCTGCGGCACGCCCTTGAGCTCGCGCTTGGCGATGCCCACGAGGGCGCCGGCCGGCGGCAGCTCCACGACCATCGAGACCTCGGCCTCGCGCATGGTGGCGGTGCACAGGTCCCAGCGGACCGGGCGGGTGACCTGCGCGACGATGGCCGCGAGGGCCTCGGCACCGGAGGTCACGGCCTTGCCGTCACGGTTGGACAGCAGGGTCAGCTGCGGGTCACGCGGGGTGATGGACTGCGCGGCGGCCGCGACGGCCTCCTGCGCGGGGGCCATGAACTCCGTGTGGAAGGCGCCGGCCACGGCGAGCGGGCGCAGGCGCGCCTTCTCGGGGGCGTTGTCGGCCAGCTTCGCCAGGTTCTCGACGGTGCCCGCGGCCACGATCTGCCCGGAGGCGTTCATGTTGGCCGGAATGAGGTCGAAGGACTCGAGGGTGGCGAGCACGTCCTCCTCGACGCCGCCGAGCACGGCGGTCATCGACGTGGGGACGAGCGCGCAGGCCGCGGCCATGGCGCGGCCGCGGATCGCGGCCAGGCGCACGGCCTCGTCGGCCGTGATGACGCCGGCGACGGCGGCGGCGGCGAGCTCACCGACGGAGTGGCCGGCGACGACGGTGTCCGACGGCTGGTCGCCCATCTGCTCGAACGCGAGCAGTGCGGCGGCCACGACGAGGGGCTGGGTCACGGCGGTGTCCGTGATCTCGTCGGCCTCGGCGATGGTGCCGAGGCGGACCAGGTCGAGATCGGCGATCTCGGACCACGCGCGAAGGCGCTCCACGGCAGAAGGCTGGTCGAGCCATGCCGTCAGCATGCCGGGCTTCTGGGAACCCTGTCCGGGTGCGAGCAGTGCAATCACGCTTACCAGGAAACACCCCGGGAACCTGAAAGGAAGGTGTTGGAGCCTGAGAACCTGCCCCAGGTAATTTGTGGGGTTTCCACAAAAGTGCTGCTCAGCGAGTCCTGGCTGTTACCAGAGTGTTATTTGTGACTCGACTAGCTCAGTGAGAGGTCTGTGATTCGCGTCATAGCGGCGGGGGTGAAACGGTCCGGATTGGCCGCCGCGAGACGCCCGATCGTCGCTGCCACACGGAGCACGAAGGCGTCGCGCGGGTCCTGCGGATCGCGCCCGGTGATCTCCGCGATCTTCTTCAGGCGGTACCGCACGGTGTTGGGGTGGACGAACAGCTCGCGGGCGCAGGACTCCACCGCGCCGCCCGAATCGAGGTAGGCGTCCAGCGTGTCCGACAACGCCGAACCGGCCTCCTCGAGCGGCTTGACGAGCAACTCGTAGAGCGTGCGGCCCGCGTGCGTGTCGCCGATCAGGGCGCGTTCGGGCAGCAGCTCCCAGCTGTGCACCGGACGCGGGGCCCCGGGCCACCCCGCCACCGCGTTGACGCCGGCGATGGCCTCCACGGCCGATGCGTGCGCGTCCTCGAGAGTGGGCGTGGTGTGCCCGATCACCACGGGACCGTCGGCGAAGTGACGCATCAGCGCCTCCCCGAACGGGTCCCCGGTGGTGACCGCGCCGCTGACGATGACCACCAATTTGGTGCCCTGCACAACGGCGAGGGCCGAGCGGCCGTGCGACCGGGCCGTGTCGTGGACCGATCCGGCCACCGAAACGTTCTGGTCCGGCGGGGGATTGCCGACGATGACGGTGGCCGACGCGACCGGGTCCCAGTTCAGGGCCGCGGCGCGGGAGAGGAGGTTCGCGCCGGTGTCGCCGCGGACGACCGCGTCGACGACCAGCGCCTCCATCCGCGAGTCCCACGCGCCCCGGGCCTCGGCGGCCGAGGCGTAGATCGCCGCGGCGCCGAATCCGATCTCCCGGCCGTACCGCAGCACGGCTTCGGTGAGCGCGATGAGCTGCTCCTCGTTGCGCGCCAGCAGCGGCAGCCAGCGTTCGAAGAACTCCATGGCCACGCGGACCATCTCGACGGTCTGCAGGAGCGTGACCCGCCGGGCCAGGTCCTGCGGCACCGACTGGAAGGCCGCCACGGTGTACGCGACGTCGCCGCCGTGGTCGATCCATTCCGCGAAGTTGACCACCGCGGTCTGGACGACCAGCTGGATCGACGCCCGCTGGCTGGCCTCCAGATCCGCGAAGTAGGGCAGCTGCTCCTCCATGGAGCGCACCGCCTCCGTCGCGACCCGGCCCGAGTACTGGCGGATCCTGGCGAGGATCGCCTCGGGCAGCACCTCACGGGGCTCGGGTCGCTTCCTGGTGAAGCCCCCCTTCCCCGGCCTCCCGGGGAGGGGGAACGAGCCCGTATCGGCGGTCATGGAGTCCTAGGCTACGCCGGGGTCCGAAACCTGCTTCGGGGCGGCGAGCACGTCGTCGATCCGGTACCGCTTCGCTGCCTCCGCGGCGACCGAGAAATCGAGCGCACCGTCGCGCGCGAGCCCCAGCAGAACACCCACGACGATCGACTCCGCGTCGACGTTGAAGTAGCGCCGGGCGGCCGGACGCGTATCCGAGAACCCGAAACCGTCGGTGCCGAGCGTGACATAGGTGCCGGGCACCCACTGCCGGATCAGGTCCTGCGTGCCGCGCATGAAGTCGGACGCAGCGATCGTCGGGCCCTCGGTGCCGGCGAGCACCTTCGTCACGTGCGGCGTGCGGAACTCCGCGGACGGATCGCGCAGCGCCGCCTTCTCCGACTCGATGCCGTCGCGGGAGAGCTCCACCCAGCTGGTGACCGAGAACACCGACGCCGAGACACCCCAGTCCGCGGCCAGCATCTCCTGTGCCGCGAGCGCGTCGGGCATGGTCACGCCCGAGGCGAGGATGTTCGCCTTCTTCTCGTGCGTGCTCTCCGCGGGCTTGAACAGGTACATGCCCTTGAGCAGACCGTCGACGTCCAGGTTCTCCGGCTGCGCCGGCTGGCTGATCGGCTCGTTGTAGACGGTGATGTAGTAGTAGATGTTCTCCGGGTTCTCCCCGTACATCCGCCGCAGGCCGTCGATCACGATGTGCGCGAGCTCGTACGCGAACGCCGGGTCGTACGCGACGACGGCCGGGTTGGTCGACGCCAGCACGTGGCTGTGGCCGTCGGCGTGCTGCAGGCCCTCACCGGTCAGCGTGGTGCGGCCGGCGGTCGCGCCGAGCACGAAGCCGCGGGCCATCTGGTCGGCGGCGGCCCACAGGCCGTCACCCGTGCGCTGGAAGCCGAACATCGAGTAGAAGATGTACAGCGGGATCATCGGGACGTCGTGCGTGGCGTACGACGTGCCGACCGCGGTGAACGACGCCGTCGAACCGGCCTCGTTGATGCCCTCGTGCAGGATGACGCCCTGCGGGTTCTCCTTGTACGCCAGCATCAGCTGCGCGTCGACCGCCGTGTAGGTCTGACCGAGGCGGTTGTAGATCTTCAGCGTGGGGAACCAGCTGTCCATGCCGAAGGTGCGCGCCTCATCGGGGATGATCGGAACGATCCGCGGGCCGACCTCCTTGTCGCGCAGCAGCTCCTTGAAGATGCGCACGACGGCCTGCGTCGTGGCCACCTGCTGCTTGCCCGAGCCCTTGAGCATCACCTTCACGGCGTCGACGCCGGGCGTCTGCAGCACCTGGGCCTGCGTACGGCGCGAGGGCACGAAGCCGCCGAGCTGCTTGCGGCGATCCAGCATGTACTGGATCTCCTTCGACTCCGGTCCCGGGTTGTAGTACGGCGGGAGGTACGGGTCCTTCTCGAGCTCCTCGTCGGTGATCGGGATCCGCAGGTGATCGCGGAAGCCCTTGAGGTCGTCGAGCGTGAGCTTCTTCATCTGGTGGGTCGCGTTGCGGCCCTCGAAGTTGTGGCCCAGACCGAAGCCCTTCACCGTGTGCGCCAGGATCACCGTGGGCTGGCCCTTGTGCTCCATCGCCGACTTGTACGCCGCGTACAGCTTGCGGTAGTCGTGGCCGCCGCGACGCAGGCCCCAGATCTGCTCGTCGGTCATGTCCTGGACCAGCTCCTTGGTTCGCGGATCGCGACCGAAGAAGTGCTCGCGGACGAACGCGCCGTCGTTCGCCTTGAAGGTCTGGTAGTCGCCGTCGGGCGTGTTGTTCATGATGTTGACGAGGGCGCCGTCGCGGTCCTTGTGCAGCAGCTCGTCCCACTCGCGGCCCCAGATCACCTTGATCACGTTCCAGCCGGCGCCGCGGAAGAAGGACTCGAGTTCCTGGATGATCTTGCCGTTGCCGCGGACCGGGCCGTCGAGACGCTGGAGGTTGCAGTTGACGACGAAGGTCAGGTTGTCCAGGCCCTCGGTCGCCGCGATCTGGATCTGCCCGCGCGATTCCGGCTCGTCCATCTCGCCGTCGCCGAGGAACGCCCACACGTGCTGGTCGGAGGTGTCCTTGATGCCGCGGTCGTGCAGGTAGTGGTTGAACCGCGCCTGCTGGATGGCGTTCATCGGGCCGAGGCCCATGGACACCGTCGGGAACTCCCAGAAGTTCGACAGCAGCCGGGGGTGCGGGTAGGAGGGCAGGCCCTTGCCCTTGTCCTCGTGCGACTTCTCCTGGCGGAAGCCGTCGAGGCGCTCCGCGGGGATGCGGCCCTCGAGGAAGGCGCGGGCGTAGATGCCGGGGGAGGCGTGGCCCTGGATGAACACCTGGTCGCCGCCGCCGGGATGGTCCTTGCCGCGGAAGAAGTGGTTGAAGCCCACCTCGTACAGGGAGGCCGCGCCCGCGTAGGTGGAGATGTGCCCGCCGACGCCGACGCCGGGACGCTGCGCGCGGTGCACCATGATCGCCGCGTTCCAGCGGATGTAGGCGCGGTAGCGGCGCTCGAGCTCCTCGTCGCCCGGGAACCAGGGCTCGAGGTCGGTGGGGATGGTGTTGACGTAGTCGGTCGAGGTGAGCGACGGGATGGACACCCGCTGCTCGCTCGCGCGCTCCAGCAGACGGAGCATCAGGTACCGCGCGCGGGCCGGGCCGTGCGTCGCGATCAGGTCGTCGAAGGACTCGATCCACTCGCCCGTCTCGTCCGGGTCGATGTCCGGTAGATAGGAGGCCACGCCCTCGCGGATCACGCGGACGCGGTCCGGGCGACCGTCGTTCGACGGTGCGGGGCCCCCTCCGGAAGTGGTTGCCGGGGTGGTGACGGTCGAGTCGGTCACAAGTGCTCCTCACGGGTCGCGAAGGCGGTACTGGATGATGCCGGGGGTGCGCGGTGTGTCGCGGATCCCATCCTGCCGCATTCGAAAGCTACTCGACAGTCGGATTCCGCGTGGTGGAATTCGCCAGGTCCGCAGGTGCGAGTTCGGCGTACCCCGCTTGCGTGCGGGCACACGTGCCGTAAGTTGACACGCAACACTGCTGAACGGACGGCATCGGGCCGTCCGTGCGAACGCGAGGAGGCTCCCACCGGTGTCCACGAATGGGTCATTCGCCCAGAAGATGGGCCTGCAGCCCGGAAACATCGTGCAGGAGATCGGTTGGGATGAGGACACCGACGACGACCTGCGCCTCGCCATCGAGGAGCTCACCGGCGCGGAGATGCTCGACGAGGACGTCGACGAGGTCGTCGACGTCGTGATCCTCTGGTGGCGCGACGACGACGGCGACCTGGTCGACACGCTCATGGACGTCATCACGCCGCTGTCCGACGACGGCTACGTGTGGGTGCTCAGCCCGAAGACGGGCCAGCCCGGACACGTGCAGCCCAGCGAGATCGCCGAGGCCGCGCCCACCGCGGGCCTCACCCAGACCTCGTCGACGAACCTCGGCTCGTGGATCGGCTCGCGCCTGGTGCAGCCGAAGTCGGGGCGCGTGGCCAAGAGGTGACCACGCCCTGCCCCGACGGTGCGCCGTCCGCGCCCCTGCAGGTCGGGGCTGTCGCGCCCGACTTCACGTTGCGCGATCAGAACAACCGGCCGGTCTCGCTCGAGTCCTATCGCGGGAAGAAGAACGTGCTGCTGGTGTTCTTCCCGCTCGCCTTCACGGGCACCTGCGAGAGCGAGCTCGGGGGCATCCGCGATTCGCTCCCGTCCTTCGAGAACGACGATGCCGCCGTCATCGCCGTGTCCGTCGGCCCGCCGCCGACGCACAAGGTGTGGTCGGGCTCGCAGGGCTACCTGTTCCCGATCGTGTCCGACTTCTGGCCGCACGGCGCGGTGTCGCGCGAGTACGGCGTGCTCAACGAGCGCAACGGCTACCCCAACCGCGGCACCTTCGTGATCGACCGTGACGGCGTGATCCGCTTCTCCGAGATGAACGAGCCCGGCGTCCCGCGCGATCAGTCGCTTTGGGAACACGCCCTCGCTGCGCTAGCCTCATCCGGCAAGCGCACATAGCTCAGTTGGTTAGAGTTCCGGTCTTACACACCGGCTGTCGGGGGTTCGAGTCCCTCTGTGCGCACCAAGGTATCCGTATTCAAACTCTCACCAACCGGTGGGAGTTTTTGATTGCCTGAGCTCAGGAGTTCGGGCACGGTCACAACCGGCTCACCTGGCCGTTCCTGCTCAGAGGTGGCGCTCGCTGCCGCGATCTCCGTGAAGGTCTTGAACGGCTCGCGCAGGGTGCCAACAGCCCGCTCCTCGATGACGTCGATGCGCTCGAAGAAGGCCTGGTTGTAGAGACGGCGATGCGGCTCGGAGGCTGCCAGGTAGCCGGCGTGGCAGTCGCGGGCGTAGGACAAGGCCTCGGTGAGGGTGGCTTCGACGGCGTCGACGGTCGCGGTGGTGGCGTCGAGCCGGGTCTCGATATCGGCGAGCTGACGTGCGATGCGGTCTTGCTCGGATTTGAGCAGATCGAGCGGGACGGCGTCGGCGTAGTGGGCGCGGAGCAGCTGGGTGCGCTCGGTCAGGAGGTGGTCGCGCTGGACGGTCAGGTCGTGGCGTTCACGGTCAGCTTTGTCCCGGGTGCCCGCCAGCTCGCCGTGGAGCATGGTGGTGATGTCGGACACCTGTCCTGGTGACAGTTGCACGGTGCGATAGAGCTCTTCGACGCGTTCCTCGACGGTGCCGACGTGGAGGGCTTTCTGCTCGCAGGCTGTGCGCTTCTGCTGACGGCCGATGCAGATGTAGTACGGGTAGATCCGGCCTTGTTTGCCTCGGGCCATGGTGACGATCAGGCGGGAGCCGCATGAGCCGCAGAAGACGGTGGACTTGAGGTAGTGCGGGTGCTCGCGGTTGCGCTCACCCATCATGTGGCTGGCGGCGACCTCTTGGACTCGTTGCCAGGTGGCCGGATCGATCAGTGCCTGATGCCGTCCGCTGTGTACCGCGCCGCGATAGGCCACGTCGCCCTTGTAGGGGACTGCTGCACCGATAGGTGACAGTTACGGTGTTATGCCGCTGGGGCGGCTGTGTTGATGATGGTCTCGTACTCGATCGGGGTCAAGCGGCCGAGTCGGGCCTGCCGGCGCCGGCGGTGGTAGGTCCGTTCGATCCAGGTGACGATCGCGATCCGTAGCTCCTCGCGGGTGGCCCACCGACGTCGATTGAGGACATTCTTCTGGAGCAGCGCGAAGAACGATTCCATCGCCGCGTTGTCACCTGCGGCGCCGACACGTCCCATGGACCCGACCAAGCCGTACCGGCCCAGCGCAGCCACGAACTTCCGAGACCGAAACTGAGACCCTCTGTCCGAGTGAACAATGCAACCCGCAACATCGTCTTCTCGGCGGGCGACCGCGTTGTTGAGCGCGTTCACTGCGAGGCGTGATTGCATACGGGAGTCGATACTGTAGCCGACGATCCGCCCCGAGCAGGCATCCTTGATCGCACACAGGTAGAGCTTGCCCTCATCGGTCCAGTGCTCGGTGATATCGGTCAACCGAGCTCGTTCGGAAGCTCGGCGGTGAAGTCACGTTCGACGAGGTCATCGTGCACCGGCGGCCCGGGCTTCTTGCCGTTGCGGCCTCGTTTCTTGCCGAAGCTCGACCACCAGCCGTTGGCGCAGCAGATCCGCCACGCCGTCCGGCCACTCATGGGTTGACCAGCAGCTTCGGCCTCGTCAGCGAGGAACCGGTACCCGAACTCCGGGTCCTCGCAGTGCGCATCGAACAGGGCGTTCGCCCGCTCCGCGGCGACCCGGTCGGCGGTGGTGACCGCATCATTGAGCCATCGGTAGTAGGGCTGGCGGGCGAGCTTGAGGACCCGGCACGTCACCGTGACGGGGATCCCGTCGGCGGCGAGCTCCTTCACGAGCGGGTAGAACCTTTTCCCGGCAGGTTCGCCTGCGACAGATACGCAGCCGCACGTCGCAGAACCTCATTCTCCTGCTCCAGCAAACGGATTCGCTTGTTCGCCTCCCGCAGCTCCACGGACTGCCCCGACGTCATCCCAGGCTTGTTGCCGTCATCGATATCAGCGCGACGCATCCACTTCTGCAAGGTCATCGGGTGCACCCCGAAGTCCTTCGCGATCTGCTCGATCGTCACACCGCTCTCACGATCCCGGGCAACCCGGACCACATCATCACGGAACTCTTTCGGATAGGGCTTAGGCACGATGGCCATCCTTCCAGGCTCACCCTCCCGGGCAAGCCAGATCAGATGTCACCTACCCGTGCAGCAGTCCCTGAGCTGGTCGGGACTCATGGCGTCAGGATATAGCGGACGACTGTCAACTGTTGACAAGGAGATGCACTACATCACGATAGCCGTCTCTGACCGTGCAGCGTCAGGTCAACGACCTCGACCGAGGCGCGCCGGGGGCTGTATCGCGTCACGGCGGACAGCGCTAGTGGCTCGTGTTGAAAGTCTGTTGCCGATGGGTGTCGTGGGAGACTGGAGGGGTGCGAGCTGAACCCGTTCTGATTTCCGAGGCCGATCG
>NZ_JBEXNL010000031.1:0-11958 GCF_040611135.1 Tsukamurella sp. NPDC003166 | reverse complement strand
GATCGGCCTCGGAAATCAGAACGGGTTCAGCTCGCACCCCTCCAGTCTCCCACGACACCCATCGGCAACAGACTTTCAACACGAGCCACTAGTGGTTGGTGCAGGTTGACTGAACCATGGAGAATAGATGCCCAGGCAACACAAATCGCCAGCCGTAAGGTCGTGGAGGGCTACAGGTCGCCCGGGTGCCTGCTGTCGAACGGTACTGTGGCGCGGCAGGCGGACACCGACGCGAGCGGTGCAGTTCGGTGCGTTGCGCGTCACTTCTGGCGCGTCGTTGAAAACTTGTTCGGGAGGTCGGCATGTGGCACTTCATTTGTGTGCGGGTGGTCGCGAGGAAGTGGTGGTTGCTAGCTATTGTGCTTCGCTATTAGTTTCGCGAAATCTGCGAACGCAACTGCTAGCGGTACTGTCAAGTGAGAGCTGACGATATCGTCGGTCCCCATTTTTGCTGCGTAAGCCTCTCCGCTTACGGGATCGACCTCGAAGCCATACCCGGAAGCGCTTTCCAACGAAAGATCGAGATATCCAGTGATTACGACACTGTACTTGTTCTTGTAGTCTCGACGCGACACCGCTTGGTCGTAGTCTACAAATAGGTGCCCTTCGAACGCGGTGTGCCGATAGGATCTCCCGCGAACGAAACGGCCGTCTGTGTGAATTCTTGTACTTCCGGTCTCGTTGAGAAAGTATGCAGGGTCCGTTGCTCGGGAGGTTTGAAATCCGAGCACTTTCCTACCTGGGACGGATAACGCGCGCGGACGACTTCCTTGCTTCGTGAGGTAGTCGAACATCTGCTGTGTTAGCTCCTCAACCTCAGCGCGTGCGGTCGCGAGCCCTCGTTGACGAGCGTTGATCGCGGCATCCATCCGCATGCTCTCGCCGTGAGCGCGTGAGTCTTGCTGCCTCATCGCTTCGTTGAAGTCCATGGGGGAAGTATGCCCGACCTGCTGCGCGCACTATGTCATCTGTTCCGATAAAAAGGTCAGTCGCGCTTGACTAGCACAATATCTTATGCAAAGTAAATCGTCGGTCTACTACGCAAGGGGGCTAGCCAAACGGAGGTGCGACCGGCGCGAGGTCGGAGTGGTGCTGGGTGGACGTCGGTGGCGGGCCGATAGACCAGGTCTGCATGCCTCCGGCCTGCGGCGATGCGGTGGGGCGAGTGGGGCTCGAACCCACGACCTACGGATTATGAGTCCGCGGCTCTAACCGACTGAGCTATCGCCCCCGACGCGCGGGCGGGGCCCGCAGCGGCTCGATAGTACCCGCGCACCGTCGAACCCGATCCCGGCGGACGGGTGCCGGGGCGGGCAACGGCGCACCGTCGGGCTGCGGGCTCGGCGCGTCGTGCGCCGTTTCGATCCAGAACGGAGGAACTCGTTCTAACGTGTGATGCGGATCACCCGAAACGGACATGGGGGTACGAGTGCTCGACCACTACGACGTGCGCAGCGGCTACTTCAACCTGGGAATCCGGCCGCCGGCGGGTCGCCGGGCGAGCCTCGGGATCTGGCGAGCCGTGAAGGCGCTGCTCAACTCCGCCGCCGAGCTCGACGTCTACGTGTGCGCGGCGCGTTACGGCGCGCGGCGTGAGGGCTGGGCATCGTCGTAGGTTCCCGGACCGGACGGCTACGCTCGATCGCATGGTCGACGACGCTCTCGCGCTGCCCGACGATGCAGCCGGGCCCGAGCCCCGCAAGGGGCGGAAGATGCTGGCCAAGGGGGCCGCAGCGGCGCATGCCGCGAACCGCAGCAAGGTGATGACGGGGCTGGTCCGTGCCGCCCGGGAGAACATGCCCGGCGGCCCCAAGAAGGAACTGTTCCAGCCTGACGCGGAGTCGACGGAGCGGCTGTCGAAGCTCGTGGACCGGATCGTCGGCGATGAGCCGACGGTCACCCGCGAACTCGGCACCCTCGCGACGGCCACCTGGCAGGCGATGATCAGCCGGCGCGACCGCGACTACCTGCCGCCGAAGCCGATCACCATCCTGTTCACCGACCTCGTGGCGTTCTCGACGTGGGCGCTGGAACGCTCGGACGACGACATCGTGCGGCTGCTGCACGCGGTCAACAAGACGACCAGGGAGATCGTCGAGCGGCACGGCGGCGTCATCGTCAAGACCATGGGCGACGGTGCTCTGGCCGCCTTCGACGGCGACACGGCGATCGAGGCCGCGTACGAGGTGATCGAGGCCGTCGGCATGATCGACCTCGCCGAGGGCTACCGCCCGACGCTGCGCGCCGGCCTGCACACGGGCACGCCGCGGCGGGTCAAGGGCGACCTCATCGGCGTGGACGTGAACATCGCCGCCCGGGTCGCGGAGGCGGCGAACGGGGGAGAGGTGCTCGCGTCCGAGACGGTGTTCTCGATCGCCGAAAAAGATCGCTACCAGGTGCGACCCCGCCGGTTCAAGGCCAAGGGCGCGCCGCAGAAGCTGCAGGTCTTCTCTGTGCGCCCGCTGTACTGAACCTCCGGGACAACCCTGAACATCTCGAAATACTTCCCTCGGGCTGTAACGATCCATGGCAAGGTCCCTATAAGGCGTGTGACGTCAGTCCTAGAGTCCAGCGGCGGCCTTCGTGCCCCGTCTCTAAACCCAAGGATGGGAACCACATGAATACGAAGAAGATCGGTGCCGCGTCGTTCGCCGTCGTGGCCGTGGCGGGCCTCCTCGCCGGGTGTGGCAAGTCGACCGAGGGCGACAGCCCCGTCGCTTTTATGCCCGTGACGGGCGACCAGTTCACCGCGAACCCCGGCGCCTTCCAGACGGACGGTGTGGCCGTTCCGCCCAAGGGCGTCACGATGGTCGGCAACGCGGTCGCCGCGCAGGCCGTCGCCAACTCGGGTCTGCCGCAGGGCACGATCACCTCGACCAGCAACAACACCACGGTCTACTACCCCGAGGCGCCCAAGATCCCGGGCCTCCGCGTCGCGCCGCAGCCCGCGCCCCCGGCCCCGATGGTGCGCCCGGCGAACTACAAGCCGTGGAACTACACCCGCGACGAGATCGCGATCTACCAGCAGATCTGTGAGACCGGCTCGTGGAAGCAGACCTCCACCACTCCGGGTGGCAGCGTCAGCACCGAGGTCCAGACCCAGACCTGCTACACCCTGTACGGCCGTCAGCTCGGCGTGAAGCCGTGGCACCCGGGCCAGCCGCGCCCGTGGGAGAAGCCCAGCTACCCGAAGCCGTGGTTCGAGGCCGACTTCCACGTCGACGTGCCCGTGTTCTGGGTCTACCCCAAGAACTGGACCCAGCCGAAGCCGCAGCCGATCATCTCCGTGTCCATCGGCATCAACCTGGGCAACAACCCGTATCGCCACGTGAACCCGAAGTACAACGATCCGTACTACCCCGTGTGGGCGGTCACCCCGGGTCGCGTCGTCGATGCCCGTGGCCAGGACCGGATCACCGCTCCGATCTACACCTCCACGACCACGACGTCGACCACCACGACCACCACCGTGTCGGCGCCCGTCGCCCCCGGCGTCGTGCTGCAGCCGCTGCCGACCTCGGCGAAGGTGGAGCCCGTGCTCGCGGTCCCCGGTGCCAAGGTGACCGGCAACGTCAACCTCGACGCCAGCGTCGTCGCGCCGCTGCCCGTCGCCCTGCAGGGTGCGACCATCCAGGCCGGCACCACCGCGTCGCTGAACGAGGCGATCGGTACGTCGGTCCAGGCGACCGTCGCGAAGCCCAGCTCGGACAACGCCAACCGCGTCGAGGTCCAGGGCGGCGCGGGCGCGACCGTCAACGGCGGCGCCGGTAACGGCACCGTCACCGGTGGTGCGGGCGCCAACGTGACCGGCGGTGCCGGTGCGGGCAATGGCACCGTCTCCGGTGGTGCGGGCGGCAACGTGACCGGCGGTGCCGGTGCGGGCAATGGCACCGTGACCGGTGGTGCGGGTGCGACGGTGACCGGCGGTGCCGGTGCCACCACGACCACCACCAAGCCGGCGGAGCGTCCGGCTGCGCCGACGCAGGCGCAGACCACGACGCAGGCCCCGCAGACGACGGCGACGCAGCAGACGCAGACCCAGGCTCCTGAGACCACGCAGCAGACGACTCAGGCGCCGGTCACGACGACGACTGCGGCCGTGACCCCGCAGGCCGCCACCCGCACGCAGGCGACCCAGAAGCCTGCCGTGAGCGCCGGTGTCAACGCTGGTGCCGAGGCGACCGTTTGCACGCCGGCTCAGGCCAAGGCGGGCACCTGCTCGGCCGGTTCCTAACAGGTAGATCGCATGACTCCCTCGGGGAGGCCCTCGGAGCGCTGTAGCGCCCCGGAGGCCTCCCCGAGGGCGTTGTGGGGTCCAGGCCGTCCGGCGGATCGGTCACCTTCTCCAGCCCGACGGTGCCGCCCTTGCGTCAGGCGTGTGGGAACGGTGTTGGGCCGGCCCTCGGATGGGCATGGGTAGGGCTCTGACCAGGCGATTGGCATCCTTGCGCGCACATGCGCTAGAGTCTCTTCTCGGTCAAAGTTCATTCCCCCATAGCTCAATTGGCAGAGCATTCGACTGTTAATCGAAGGGTTACTGGTTCGAGTCCAGTTGGGGGAGCAAGGAAGCCCGCAGGCGACTGCGGGTTTTTCTGTATCTGGAGTCGCTCGGGACCTTGGGGTGCCCGAGGTGAGCATGAATCAGGTCATCTCAACGAGGTGTCGACTCGGCTCATAAATCGTATTACAATTAATGCGAGAGGATCGAGATCAACCCCTACGCGCTGCAGCACTCGATCACACCGGACGAGATCCGAGCCGTGGTCTCGTCGCCGTTTGCACGGTACAAGGTTGAGAGCCCGACCAGTCCGGACAAGGTACTGATCCGGACCATCGGGCGCATCGGCAACGAGCCGTGGATCGAGACCCTCGGAGAGGAGTTCGATGGTGGCGAGTTGCTCCACGTCTTCCACTCGATGGTCCTCCGGTACAGGGTCTCGACGGAGGCGTACCGATCTACCGGTGGAGCCTTCGACGAGATCGAAGACGCGCCCCAGCCCCCCCATGATCGGGCCCCAGTACACACCCGAGACCACACCACCCGAGGAGGGGAAATGAGCACCCGAAGGACCACGCAGGACGAGTACGCCGCCATCATCGAAGAAGACGCCCGTGGCGAACTGCGCCCAGTCCCCGGGACCGCCGAGGTGTCTGAGGACTACCTCGAGGTCAAGCGTGGGCGACCAGCAGCGGGAACGAAGCGCGAGGAACTGGTGACCCGTACCTTCAAAGTCTCGAAGAAGATGGACGACGACATCGCGGTCAAGAGCAAGTACCTCGGCAAGGACAAGAGCTACGTGATCCGCGCAGCAGTGTCCGAGTACCTCGATCGGCACAAGCACTGATGCCTGCGAAGATGAGGCACCCCGGGTCTGATTCCGCTTCCGTGTGAGTGAGGAAGCGCCACCGCGTTGCTCGGCACGGGTGTGTGCTGGTCGTCGGCGATTCCCCCGCCGACCGGGCTCGAAATCCGCTGTGCGCTGAACGCCGGCGACGCGATACTGGACCGATGGCGACCCAGTACGACCACATCTCCGAGCGATTGCAGGCGTTCATCGAGGAGCAGCACATGTTCTTCGTCGCGACCGCCGCGCCCGACGGCCGGGTCAACGTCTCCCCGAAGGGCCTCGACTCGCTGCGAGTCGTCGGCCCCAACCGCGTGGTCTGGCTCAACGGCACCGGCAGCGGCAACGAGACGGCCGCGCACCTGCTGCGGAACCCGCGGATCACGCTGATGTTCTGCGCCTTCGAGGGCAAGCCCCTCATCCTGCGCCTGTACGGCACGGCGCGGGCGGTGCACGACGGTGACCCGGCTGGCCCGAGCTCCTCGCCTCCTTCCCGCCGATGCGGGGCGCCCGCAACATCTTCGACGTGGACGTGGACCTCGTGCAGACCTCCTGCGGCTTCGGCGTGCCCCTCTACGAGTACGACGGCCAGCGCACCCTCATGGACTCCTGGGCCGAGAACAAGGGCGACGAGGGACTGGAGCGGTACCAGCGCGAGCGCAACGTCCACAGCATCGACGGATTCCCGACGGGGCTGCCACTCCCGTAGAGGTCGAATGCGCCGGTGCCTGTCATTCGTTCGGATGATCTTGCCCCAAGGTCCGGTCGTACCGGGGTCAGCGAGTTCATCGTGAAGGGATGAACCTGTCAAAGATCTTCGTCTTCGCTCCGGTCGTCGCAGCCTCCGCTGCAATCGCGATCGTGCCCATGGCATCCGCTACGCCGGCCGTCGCGGTCGCTCCCGGCGTGGCGATTCACACGCAGAAGCCCAACGGCGTCTACGTGTACAACAAGAAGCTCCGGATCGGGAGCCACATCACGACCCGTGCCGTTCTCGCCTTCGGCGGAGGCATCGAGGCCGCCAAGGCGCAGAAGTTCGGCGTCATCACCGCGCTCACGCCCACCACGTTCACCGTTCGCTGGTGGGACGGCAAGGTGAGGACGGTCGGCGAGTGGGATGAGACCAAGTACTACGGTCCGATCTGACACCACCGCATCTAGTCCGCAAGGTCGACGGTGCGCTCGTCGTATTTTCCGGCGTCGACGGAGGCATTGGAGCAGGATCGGAGGTCACGCGCTGAGGGCCCGACGGCATGATGCCGTCGGGCCCTCAGCGTGACCGGACTGGACTTACTTGTTGCTGGTGCCGCCGTTGCCCTGGTCGCCGCCGCCGGAGCCGTCGGATTCCTTGCCGCCAGAGGCACCGCTGCCGTCAGCGCCGCCGTTATTGGAACCGGAACCCGTGATCTGGCTGCCGGCGTTGTTGATCCCGTCGGCGATCTTGTCGCCCGTCTTGGTGATCCCGCCGGTGATCCTCTCGGCGATGTCCTTGACCGGGGTACCGGTGCGGTGCCTGCCAGTGTCTGACTGCTGCTGGTCCTGCTGAGCAGGAGCCGGAGTTTGATCGGGGGTGTTGTTGGACTGCGAGGTGTCGCCGCTATCGCCTGCCGGGGGAGTCGCCGCGGGGGTTTCCTCGGGATTCACGACCGGCTTCTGAGTTTCGTTGGCGGGGGTGCTGAACGTCGTGATCGCTGGAGTGGGCTGCTGCGTGGTCTGGGCTGAGCCGCCAGAGCTCTGCGTCGTCGCCGGGATCGCGTCCGCAGCCTTGCCCGATAGGTCCTTGAACTGCTTGGACAGATCGAGTGCGTTCGAGGCCGCTCCGTTGAGGAACGGGCCGTACTGCTCTGTCGCGAGATTGGAAAGAGGCGTCAGGAGAGGCGTGACGAGCCCCGTGTACAGGGGTGTGAGAGCCGTGCCGGCTTGTCCCATGAAGTCCGGCAGACCGAGCAGGCCGGTCACAGTGGTCAACTGGGTCGGTAGTAGGTCAGGGCCCAGCAGATTGAGAACGCTTGCGGGGATGAGGCCGTCGGGGCTTGTCTGGCCCGGTGCCGTTCCGATTTGGAACGATGGAACCAATCCCACACCGAAGAGCGACGGAAGAGTGAAGCCCATCCCGGTTGTACCGAAGTTGTACCCGCCCATCGAGTACACGATCGGAACCGGAAGACCGGGCAGCGTCAGCGCGGTCTGGCCCGAATTGACATTGAATCCATTGGTTCCGAAGTAGCTGAACCGCAGTGTGTTCGCGTACAGCGCCGGAGTGGGCAGCATCGGAATGTTGAACTGCCCGATCGTCGTACCGCCGACGGTGGTCACGCCAGTGGCAGTGGGAAGGACCAGGCCCGGGGTGTTGATGAAACCGGTCTGGAACAGACTCAACGGCGCGCTCAGTCCGAATCCACCAATCGGTAGCGCGACGACCGTGTCACTCGTCGACGCTCCGTCGAGGGGCGGGATCTGGCTGACAATCGGAAGATTCACTGGTCCAAGGGCGAGTGTGGGCATTGCGCCGAACCAGCCCAGGCTGCCTCCCAGCGGGAGGCCGTACGTACCGCCGGCGGACGGCAACCACGCGGTGATCGACGGAGTTGCCAAAGTATTGAGCGGGGCGAGGGTCGTTGAGACGAGGTCGGCTATAGCGCCACCTGCAGGAATCGGTTGACCGAGGACGGTGAGGTTGTCCACGATGCCAGAAACGAGCTTTGCTGCGGTTAGGCTGGGGATCGTTGCAAAAAGGTTGTTGGCGTTCGTCTGGCCGCTCATCCCGAGCCACGAGTAGCTCGACGTGTACCACGTATCAGTGAGTTCGAGTCCTGAGATCAGCTGGTCGAGTGTGGGGATCCCACCAAGCACCGTGCCGACTGGAAGTCCGAGGCTCCCGAGAAGGCCGCCGGGGCCGAGGTCGAGGACGCCAAGTGTGTCGAGTACGCCCTGAACTGTTGATAGTGGGCCCGTGAGAGTGCCGACAGTACCGAGCGCAGATCCGATTCCGGGGACCTGGCTGATTCCCGGAATCGTATTTCCGCTCGGGAGGCCTGGCATGTCCGTTGGAACAGTGGTGGTGGTGAGCACTCTGTTAATCGCGCTCAGAACGCCGGTCAGCGAAGCTAGGTTGTCTTGTCCAGCAGCAGCGGTGAACGTCGGAAGCAGTCCGCCAGGCAGTTGCGATGCGATTGGGTTCCAGGCGTTCCCAGCGGCGCCTCCGAGGTTGCCGGCTCCGAGAAGGAAGTTGTCGTACGCGTGCGAGTAGTCGCTGATGATCTGGGTGTAGTTCGGCGTGACGGTGGCCGCCGCTGCCTGTGCGGGCGCGCCCATCAACCCGACGGCGGCGGTGGCGCCGACTGCGGTCGCGGCGACGGCGGTTCGTTTCGCGGCCAGCTTCGACGCCTTGCGATGCTTCGCACTCATGGTGGGAGGTTCCTCTCGGACGAAATGCAGATGCCGCAATCGTGCATCCGCGCTGAGGATACGACCGTTGTAGTCCTCAACATCCCCGATTGTGCAAAAGCAAATTTGAAGAGTTGGACGTCAAGTGTTCCTCGCTCTGCTATTGACCGAACCTAAGTTCTTGAACCGGCCCACGATAGGGTGGAGGTAACGAGCGAAAGGGAGCGAATGAGCCTCGCGGAGTTGTCCGAATGGCCCGTCGAGAACGCGGCGGGCGCGCTGTTGCGCACCGACCTCGGGCGGACCGTCGAGACCTACGGTGACGCGGACCGACTGTACGAACTGGCTTCTGTCACCAAGCTTCTCGTCGCCTACGGGGTTCTGGTCGCGATCGAGGAGGAGGCCATCGCGCTGCGGCAGGCGGCGGGGCCGGAGGGGAGCACCGTCGAACATCTCCTGGCGCACGCGTCGGGCGTCGCCTTCGATTCTCCCGCCGTGCAGGCGCCGCCCGCGAGCCAACGTATTTACAGCTCGTACGGCTACGAATTGCTGGCGCAGCTGGTCGAGCACGAGACCGGAATACCGTTTCCGGATTACCTCCGCGAGGCGGTGTTCGTGCCACTCGGGATGCGGAACACGGAGCTCGCGGGGCCGGCGGGTCACGGCGCGCGCTCCACCGTGGCCGACCTGACGCGCTTCGCGGCCGAGGTCGCCGCGCCCGGGCTGCTCGATCCCGGCACCGTCGACGGTGCGCTGTCCGTCCACTTCCCGGGCCTGCCGGGCTTCGTGCCCGGCTACGGCAAGTTCACGAACAACACCTGGGGGCTCGGCTTCGAGGTGAAGGGCGACAAGCGGGCGCACTGGACGGGAACCCGGAACTCGCCGCGCACCGTCGGGCACTTCGGACAAGCGGGGACGTACCTGTGGTTCGACCCGGACCTGCAGCTCGCAGCGGTGATCCTCACGGACCGGCCGTTCGGGGCGTGGGCGAAGCCGCTGTGGTCCGAGTTCAACGACCGGCTGATTTCTCAGGAACTTCAAGGCGTGTAACTGGCGCAACACGCGCATCATGGTGCACAATGGCTCCATAACTACATCGATGTGATAAAGCAGCAGCTGGTAGCTCCGCTCGTTCTCGACAGGTGGCTTGGGGAAGACGTCCTCGTCGAAACGAAGAAGGTGGCAACCATGCAGCAGCTGAGTCAGTTTGCAGAGGTGACGACGGGAGTCGTCTGGATTCACGCCGCACCTGCTGCACTGTGCCCGCACGTGGAGTGGGCACTGTCGAGGACCCTCGACGCCCGGGCCACCCTCAAGTGGTCCGCGCAGGAGGCCGTCCCCGGCATGCAGCGCGCCGTCGTCGACTGGGTGGGCCCGGTCGGCAGTGGCGCGCGGATGGCGAACACCCTGAGGGAGTGGAACTCCATCAGGTTCGAGGTCACCGAGGATCCCTCCGAGGGGGTTGACGGTGAGCGGTTCTGTTACGCCCCGGGGCTGGGGCTGTGGCGCGGCACCATGAGCGCGTCCGGCGACACCCTGCTGGGCGAGGCGCAGCTGCGCTCGATGATGCTCGAGCAGGGCCCCGAGGGTATGCAGACTGCCCTCGACTCGCTCCTCGGCACCGCCTGGGACGACGCGCTCGAACCCTTCCGGATGGGCGGCCAGGGCGCCGAGGTCACCTGGCTCTCGCAGGCCGTCAGCTGACGGTCCCCTTCAGACCTGCCTGAAACCCGGCCCGGGCGGGCGAGCGCGGCGCGAACAGCGATGGCGCCCCGCCGGGACCGGGATAACCTGCACCGCATCGACGTGAGCATGTCGACCCGATCTGCCACCATCGGGATACGGCACTCTCCGCGTCAGCCTACGCTCCCCACAGAAATCCCCGCTCGCCCCGCGAATCGCCGAGGTGGGCGGGGATTTCTGTGGGAGCGGAGGAACCTGCGGGTGTGGCCCCGGACATGTCGGACACCCGTGGCATCGTCCTGATACGGGGACACGGAGCCAAGGGGGAAACATGGCCGGGATTCTGACGCGGGCGATTCTCGACGCCCAGGGGCTGTCGGAGCGCGCGCTGGCGAAAGAGCTCACGAAGGGCACACTCCGTCGGATCGGGCAGGGGGCGTACACGCGCACGCCCAAGGGGACACCGTGGGACGAGCACCGTCTCCTCATCGAAGCGGTCGGGGTGCGCGGTAACCCGGTGATCTCTCACCAGAGCGCGGCGATCGTCCACCGCATGGCGACGTACGGGGCGAGCTTGAAACGCGTACACGTGACGATCGACTCCTCGCGCGGCGGCGGGATCAGGGGCGATGTTCACACGCACGCGCGTCCGATCCGCGAGGCCGACGTCGTGGTGATCGACGGTCTGCGCGTCACCTCGCCCGCCCGCACCGCGGTTGATCTGGCGATGGCCGGCGACCACGGGCAGGCGCTGTCGATCGTGGACTCGGCGCGCCTGCGGGTGCGGTTCCCGAAGGCGGACACGCGGCCGCCGGTCACCGTCGAACAGTTGGAGGCCGCGGCCGAGGTGCTCGGCCGGCGCCCGGGGCTGCCCATGTTCCGGCGCGCGATGGCGGAATCAGTGGAGGACAGCGGATCGGCGGGGGAGTCGCGCACGCGGGCGATGCTGCTCGAGTGGGACCTGCCCCTCCCTCAGCTGCAGAAGCACTACCGCCTCGGCGGGCGGAACTACTACGCGGACTTCGCGCTGCCCGGGATGATCGGCGAGTTCGACGGCATGGCCAAGTACGCCGATGATCCCGACCGCAAGCAGTACGAGATTCAGCGAGCCGGCGACTTCCGCAGCGCCGGGATCGCGGTCGTGAACTGGTACTGGGAAGATCTCAAGGACCGGCACAGGATCTTCAAGATCCTCACCAACGAGATGGTCCGCTGCGATGTTCTCAGCCGGGTTCCGGTGTTTCCGGGCTGATCGCTCCCGCAGGAATCCCCGCGCCCCGCAGGAATCTTCGCTCGCTGCGCGAATCCCCGGGGCGAGCGGCGAAACCGGCGGGGACCGGGGAAACCTGCGGGGAGGGGCGGGCGCAGTCGGGCACGCGGCCCATCGTCGGCCGGCCCGACGGTGCCGCCCCGCCCGGCCCGCCCGGCCCGCCCGGCCCGCCCGGCCCGACAGGCACGCGCGACATCACAACATCGGCTCGCTCCCGACCCTGCTCGAGCGCGCCCGGCACAACGAGAAGGCGGAGGTCGAGATCAAGGAGGC
>NZ_JBEXNL010000030.1:0-21830 GCF_040611135.1 Tsukamurella sp. NPDC003166 | reverse complement strand
GCGTGCCAAAAAACTTTGGCACTGACAATTTCATCGACACACTGTTGAGTTCTCAAAGAACACGCCAAACGCGGCCGCCCACACCACACGAACCAAAAACCCGTGCTGACCGTGTGAACCGCACCCTCGCAGGCCGTCCAAGCTACCCTCCACACAACCACCCAGTCAAAAACCCTGACCGGCCCGCTTCGGAGCAACCGTTCAAGCTTAGCAGATCGGATTTCCGTGTGCAACTCGCTCTCGCAGGCCACCCTCGGAAGCGCCTCGAACCGCCCAGGCCTCACAACGAAACCCTCTCGACCGCACTCGGCGCTCGAAAGTGACTCACTTCCGTGGGGCTGGCTGCTCGGAGCAACCGTTCCAACCTAGCAGGTCGGAATCTCGTTCGCAACTCGCTCTCGCGGGCCGCGTCTCGGATACCCGAACCGCACACCACATGGAGAAACCACACGAACGCACACAGTGCGATCGAGGAGTAGGTCTCTTCCGTGGTGGTCAGCGCGATGATCCTTGCGGACCTTCCCGGTTTCCGAACTTCCGGCGGCGCGTCGAGATCCAGATTCATTGGACTGCTGTGGGCCTTGCCGGGCGGCGCCTGGGCGCTGCTGACTCGACATAAGTTACACAGGTCGAACTCGAGACACAAATCGGTGGGTGGTCCCACCGGTCCGCGGTCAGGAAACGCGTTCGATCCGCCCCCCGAGGGCGGTGACGTTGCCGACGAAGTTCGGGTAGCCGCGGTCGATGTGGAAGACGTCGTGCACCTCGGTCACGCCGTCGGCGCAGAGGCCGGCGAGGACCAGGCCCACGCCGGCGCGAATGTCGGTCGACCATACGGGCGCGCTCGAAAGCTGCTCCACTCCCCGGATCACCGCGTGGTGCCCGTCGGTCCGGGCATCGGCGCCCAGGCGCACCATCTCCTCGACGAACCGGAACCGCGCCTCGAAGACGTTCTCCGTGATCATCGACGTGCCGTCCGCGACGCACGCCATGCCGATGGCCATCGGCTGCAAGTCGGTCGGGAACCCCGGGAAGGGGAGGGTCGCCACGTTCACGGCGTGCGGCCGCTCCGGCGACGCGATCCGGAACCCGTCCGCGCGTTCGGTCACCGTCGCCCCCGCGTCCTGCAGCTTCTGCAGGACGACCCCGAGCGTGTCCGGCGCGACGCCGTTCACGGTGATGTCACCGCGCGTCATCACGGCTGCGAACCCCCACGTGGCCGCGACGATCCGGTCACCGATCACCCGGTGCTCCGTGGGATGGAGCTCGTCCACGCCACGAACCATGAGCGTGTCGGTGCCGATCCCCTCGATGTCCGCACCCATCTGCACGAGCATCGAGCACAGGTCGACGATCTCCGGCTCCCGCGCCACGTTGCTGATCACGGTCAGCCCCGTCGCCAGGACCGCGGCCATGAGGATGTTCTCGGTGGCACCCACCGACGGGAACTCGAGCGTGATCTCGGCCCCGGTCAACGAATCCGCCTGTGCGACAACACAGCCGTGCTCGATCGAGCTGGTCGCACCGAGCGCGCGCAGCCCGGACTGGTGCATGTCCAGCGGACGCGATCCGATCGCGTCTCCCCCCGGGAGAGCCACCACTGCCCGGTGCTCGCGCGCCATCAACGGTCCGAGGACGCAGACGGAGGCACGGAACTGCTTGACCGCGTCGAAGTCCGCACGGTGGTTCAGCACCGCGGGCGTCGTGATGCGCGCCGTGTCCCCCTCGAGCTCCACCTCGGCGCCGAGGCCCCGGAGCACGTCCGCCATCAGCGGCACGTCCAGGATCTCCGGGCAGTTCGTGAGCACCGAGGTGCCCTCGGCGAGCAACGTGGCCGCCATCAACTTCAGGACGCTGTTCTTCGCGCCACCCACGGTGACCTCGCCCGTCAGCCGGGCTCCACCGTGCACCAGAAACTTCTCACCCACACGGGTCAGCCTATGGCACGGCGTCGCCGACCGTGACGGCCTGTGGCTAGCCTGGTCCCATGGCTGTCCACCTCACTCGCATCTACACCCGCACCGGAGACGACGGGACCACCGGACTCGGCGACTTCTCCCGCGTCCCCAAGTCCGACTCGCGCCTACGCGCCTACGCCGACTGCGACGAGGCCAATGCCGCACTGGGGCTGGCGGTCACCGTCGGGAATCCCGAGCCGGACCTGCGGGACGTGCTGGTGCGGATCCAGAACGAGCTCTTCGACGTCGGCGCGGACCTCTCCAACCCCATCGTGGTCGATCCCGAATACCCGCCGCTGCGCGTCACCGGTGACTACATCGATCGGCTCGAAGCCTGGTGCGACGAGTACAACGCCGAGCTGCCCAAGCTCGACTCGTTCATCCTGCCGGGTGGCACTCCCCTGGCCGCGTACCTGCACGTCGCGCGCACCGTCGTCCGGCGGGCAGAGCGTGCGGCATGGGATGCGGTCGCTGAGCACGGCGACTCCGTGTCGGTGCTGCCGGCGAAGTACCTCAACCGGCTCTCGGATCTGTTGTTCATCCTGTCCCGGGTCGCCAACCCGGGCGGCGACGTGCTGTGGGTGCCGGGAGGCGAGCGCTAGCGTTGACGGCGCGGGCTGGGCCTGGACTCGAGCCAGGACTGGAACGCCGTCAGGCCGTCGCGTGCGAAGGCGAGCTCCGTCTCCCCGTCGGGCGTGACCGCGTGCACGATCACCATGTCGGTATCGATCACGTCGAGCTCGGTGCCGTGCGGCGCGCGGCGGCCGACGATCTCGGTTCCGCTGCGCGGCAGCGTCCAGCTGGGACCGAGCCGCACGCTCGACAGGCGGTAGTACCGCAATTCGTGATCGTCGTACCGGAGCGTCCCGTGCCGCCACCCGTGCTCGTCCTCGGCGGGTAGGTACCGCAGGATGATGGGGACGCCGGCCACGCGCAGGCTGTACAGGCGCAGCACCACGACCGCGCCGACCAGGAGCAGGGCGAGGACCGCAACGGTCACGCCGAACACCGCGCCGGCCATCGCACCCTCCCTGACCCGTCTCGTGTACCGATAGCAGAAAGCCGGTGGCCCGTTTCACCGGGCCACCGGCTTTCACGCTGCTACTTCCAGCCTACTTGTTCGCGAGGAACTCGATCGCGCGCAGTTGCCCCTGCGCGACCGCCTGCTCGTCCGAGCCGTCCGCGGCACTCTCGAGTGCACGCCGGACATCGGACTCGACCAGCGACGAGGCCCACTCGGCCCCGTCGGCCAGTACCGTCACCTTCTCCCCGGTCACCGAGAGGAACCCGCCGCGGATGGCCGCGGAGAGTCGCTCGCCGCTCACCGTGTCGATGGCGACGGCGCCACCGGAGATGAGCTGGCCGAACAGCGGCTCGTGGTGCGCCAGGACACCCAGCTCACCCTCCGTGGTCTGGGCGATGACGAAGGTCGCCTCGCCCGACCACAGCCGCTCCTCGACGGAGACGACCTCTACCTGAAACGCCGTGTCAGCCACTCGAAACTACTTCCCGGCGATCTTCTTCGCGGCCGCCTCGACGTCGTCGAGACCACCGCAGGAGTTGAACGCCTGCTCGGGCAGGTGATCGAACTCGCCCTTGCACACGCGGTCGAAGGCCTCGATGGTGTCGGCCAGCGGCACGACGGAGCCCTTCTCGCCCGTGAACTTCTCGGCGACGATGAAGTTCTGGCCGAGGAACTTCTGGAGACGGCGAGCGCGCTGCACCGTGACCTTGTCCTCCTCGGAGAGCTCGTCCATACCGAGGATGGCGATGATGTCCTGCAGCTCCTTGTACTTCTGCAGGATGCGCTTGACCTCGTTGGCGACGCGGAAGTGCTCGTCGCCCACGATCGACGCCTCGAGGATGCGCGAGGTCGAGGTCAGCGGGTCCACGGCGGGGTAGATACCCAGCTGCGAGATCGGACGCGAGAGCTCGGTGGTCGCATCGAGGTGCGCGAAGGTGGTGGCCGGCGCCGGGTCGGTGTAGTCGTCGGCGGGCACGTAGATGGCCTGCAGCGAGGTGATCGACCGGCCCTTGGTCGAGGTGATGCGCTCCTGGAGCTCGCCCATCTCGTCGGCCAGGGTGGGCTGGTAACCCACGGCGGAGGGCATACGACCCAGCAGGGTCGAGACCTCGGAGCCCGCCTGCGTGAAGCGGAAGATGTTGTCGATGAACAGCAGCACGTCCTGGTGCTGGACATCGCGGAAGTACTCGGCCATGGTCAGGGCCGAGAGGGCGACGCGCATACGCGTGCCCGGCGGCTCGTCCATCTGGCCGAACACCAAGGCGGTGTCCTGCAGCACGCCCATCTCCTCCATCTCGAGATGGAGGTCGGTGCCCTCACGGGTACGCTCGCCGACGCCCGCGAACACCGAGGTGCCCGAGAACTCGCGCGCGATACGGGTGATCATCTCCTGGATGAGGACGGTCTTGCCGACGCCGGCGCCGCCGAACAGGCCGATCTTGCCGCCCTTGACGTACGGGGTCAGCAGATCGATGACCTTGATGCCCGTCTCCAGGATCTCGGTCTTACCCTCGAGCTGATCGAAGGCCGGGGGCTTGCGGTGGATGCCCCACTGCTCGCCGTCGCGGCCGAGGCCGGGGGTGTCCAGGCAGTCGCCCAGGGCATTGAACACGTGCCCCTTGACGACATCGCCGACGGGGACGCGGATCGGGAAGCCCGAATCGGTCACGTCGGTGCCGCGAACGAGGCCGTCGGTCGGCTGCATCGAGATGGCGCGCACCAGGTTGTCACCGAGGTGCTGCGCGACCTCGAGGGTCAGCGTCTTGGCCACGGACGGGAGGGTGATCTCCGCGTGCAGGGCGTTGAACAGGTCGGGAACGGCGCCGCGCGGGAACTCGATGTCGACGACGGGGCCGATGACCCGCGTCACGCGACCGGTGGCCGCAGCGGTGCCCGCCGACGCGGGCTGGGTTGCTGTAGTCATTCTTCTACTTTCCCGTTTCTAGTTCGCGAGGGCGCCGGCGCCACCGACGATTTCGCTGATTTCCTGGGTGATCTGCGCCTGGCGCAGCTGGTTCGCCTCGCGGGAGAGCGAGACGGCCAGCTCGTTGGCGTTGTCGGTGGCGGCCTTCATGGCCGTACGACGCGCCGCGTTCTCCGACGCGGCCGAGTCGAGCAGGGCCGCGAAGACGCGGGTGGCGACGTACCGCGGGAGCAGCGCCGACAGCAGCGTGTCGGCGCCCGGCTCGAACGTGAAGTTGCGGTCGGGTGCGTCCGACGATGCCTCGTCCGTCTCCTCGACCACCAGCGGGGCCATCCGGCGCACCTCGGGGTTCTGGGAGAGCATCGAGACGAACCGGGTGTAGACGATGTGCAGTTCGTCCACGCCGTGCGTCTCGGCACCGTCGACGGTCACGTACTCCTGCGAGCCGGCCTCGAACAGCTTCACCAGCGTCTCCGTCGCCGCGGTGGCGTCGGAGTGGTGCGGCTGCTGGGAGAACCCGGTCCACGAGCCCGCGACGTCCTGGCCGCGGAAGCGGAAGTAGTCCACGCCCTTCTGGCCCATGACGTAGAGGACGGGCTCCTTGCCCTCGCTCTTGAGCAGCTGGATCAGCTCACGGGTCTCACGCAGCACGTTCGAGTTGTAGCCACCGCACATGCCGCGGTCCGAGGACACGACGAGGATCGCCGCACGCTTCGGATTTTCGCGCTCGGTGAGCAGCGGGTGGTCCAGCGAACCGGACTTGCCCGCGAGCTCGGAGAGCACGGAGGTCATCTCCTCCGAGTACGGCTTGGCAGCCGCGACCCGGGCCTGCGCCTTGGAGATCCGCGAGGTCGCGATCAGTTCCTGCGCCTTCGTGATCTTCTTGGTCGAGTTGACCGACCGGATCCGCGAGCGCAGCTCTCGGATACTAGCCATTGCGCTTGACCTTGATCGTCTCCTGCTCCACGTCCTCGGCGGGCAGCGCGCCGGCCTCGGCCTCGTTGACGACCCGCGAGCCGTCGGAGGCCAGGAAGCTCTCCTTGAAGCGGTTGGTCTCGGCGACGAGGGCGGCGGCCTGGTCCTTCTCGAGGACCTTGCCGCCGGCGATCGACTCGTACACGCCGGCCGCAGCGTGGTGCAGGTGGCTCAGCAGTTCACCGTCGAACCGGCGCACGTCCTCGACGGGCACCGAGTCGTAGTGGCCCTCGCCGCAGAGGTAGATCGAGACGATCTCGTCCTCGACCGACGACGGGCTGTACTGGTCCTGCTTGAGCAGCTCGACCCAGCGGGCGCCGCGCGCCAGCTGTGCCTTCGACGCGTCGTCGAGGTCCGAGGCGAAGGCCGAGAAGGCCTCCAGCTCACGGAACTGCGCGAGCTCCAGACGCAGCGAGCCCGAGACCTTCTTGAGGCCCTTGGTCTGCGCGGCGCCACCGACGCGGGACACCGAGGTGCCGACGTTGATCGCGGGGCGGACGCCCTTGTTGAACAGGTCGGACTCGAGGAAGACCTGGCCGTCGGTGATCGAGATGACGTTGGTCGGGATGAAGGCCGAGACGTCGTTGGCCTTGGTCTCGATGATCGGCAGCGCCGTCATCGAGCCGCCGCCGAGCGCGTCGGACAGCTTGGCCGAGCGCTCCAGCAGGCGGGAGTGCAGGTAGAAGACGTCGCCGGGGTACGCCTCGCGGCCCGGCGGGCGACGCAGCAGCAGCGAGATGGCGCGGTAGGCCTCGGCCTGCTTGGACAGGTCGTCGAACACGATGAGGACGTGCTTGCCCTGGTACATCCAGTGCTGGCCGATGGCCGAGCCGGTGTAGGGGGCGAGCCACTTGAAGCCGGCCGAGTCGGACGCGGGGGCCGCGACGATGGTGGTGTACTCCATGGCGCCGGCCTCGTCGAGCGCGGCCTTGACACCCGCGATCGTCGAGCCCTTCTGGCCGATGGCGACGTAGATGCAGCGGACCTGCTTGGTCGGATCGCCCGACTCCCAGTTCGCCTTCTGGTTGAGGATGGTGTCGACGCAGACCGCGGTCTTGCCGGTCTTGCGGTCACCGATGACCAGCTGGCGCTGGCCGCGGCCGATGGCGGTCATGGCGTCGATCGCCTTGATGCCGGTGGCGAGGGACTCCTCGACGGGCTGGCGCTCGAGCACCGTCGCGGCCTGCAGCTCGAGGACGCGCTGCTCCTCGGCCTCGATGTCGCCCAGGCCGTCGATCGGCTGGCCGAGCGGGTTCACGACGCGGCCGAGGAACTTGTCGCCGACGGGCACGGACAGCACATCGCCGGTGCGGCGGACCTGCTGGCCCTCCTCGAGCTCCTCGTAGTTACCGAGGATGACGGCGCCGATCTCGTCCTCGTCGAGGTTCAGCGCCACGCCGAGCACCCCACCGGGGAACTCGAGCAGCTCGTTCGCCATCGCGCCGGGCAGGCCCGTGACGTGCGCGATGCCGTCGGCGGTATCGGAGACGGTGCCGATCTCCTCGCGGGAGGCGTCGGCCTCGAACGTCGAGACGTACTGTTCGATCGCGCCCTTGACGTCGTCGGTTGAGATCGTCAACTCAGCCATGAGTACTCGTTTCCCTCTGTGTGGTTCTTCGTGGAAGTTTGTGTGTGATTAGCGGGGCAGCTGGTCTGCGGCCCGATCGAGGCGGGAGGCGATGTCACCGTCGATGACCTCGTTGCCGACGGTGATGCGCAGTCCGCCCAGGAGCTCGGGCGCGACCTCGGTCTGCACCGTGATCTTGCGCTGGTAGATACGGGCGAGCAGGTCCGCGGTGCGGGTCTGCTGCGCGTCCGTCAGGGCCACGGCCGACTCGACGATCGCGACCGACTCGCCGCGACGGGCGGCGGCCAGATCCGCGATCGAGGCGACGCCCGCGTCGACGCGGCCGCTGCGGATCAGGCGCACGGTCTGGCGGAGCAGAGCCGCGGTGAAGTCGTTCACCTTGCCCCCGAAGACCTTGTCCAGCAGCGCGACTCGGCCGGCAGCCGGGACGCGAGTGTCGGAGAGCATCGCGGTGAGCTTCGGCTCCGCCTCGAGGATCCGGCCGGCGCGGAACAGCTCGTCCTCGGTCTCGTCGAGCCTGCCGGCGCGCTCGGCGCCGAGCAGGATCGCGACGCGGGCCTGCCGCTCGACCGCGGTGGCGAAGTCCGCCGGAGCCGACCACTTGCTGGCGGCCGCATCCTGGACGAACGCCACGGCGCCGTCGGAGATCTTGCCGCCGAACAGGTTCGCGACCAGGGCACGCTTGCTCTCCGGCGCGTCCGAGGACTCGGCGAGGTGCTTGCGCAGCGTCGGCTGCTCGTTGATGACGCCCACGACGTTCGCGAGGTCTTCGGCCGTACGGGCCAGTGCCGCGTCGTCGACCGACGCGGTGCGCTGGTCGAAACCGGCGGACAGGGCCCGGATCGAGTCCCGGCTCGAGGCGCGCATCGAGCGCGATCCGATCCGGTCGACCTCCGTGATCCGCGTCTCGTCGGCGCCCTGCGACATCTGCTCGAGCTCGTCGAGCGAGCGGTCCACGGACGCGCTCTGGTTGGCCGGGTCGGCCAGGTGGCCGCGCACGAGCTTCGCCGCGGCGTCGACCGCCTCGGCGCCCAGCCCCGCACGGAGGCCGCGGATCAGGTTGCTGCGGTTGAGCGCCGTCTGGCCCGCGCCGTGCTCGCCGATCCGCACGACCTCGCGCTCGGTCTGCGCACGCAGCTCGTCGCGGATCGCATCCGCGTCGCCACGGGCCTCGTCGCGGATGCGGCTCCCCTCGCGGGCCGCGTCCTCACGCGCCCGCTCCCCCGCCGCGCCGGCCTCGGCGAGCCTCGTGCGCGCGGCCGCGGAGGCCTCGAGCTCGAGGCGCACCGTCTCCTGACGCTGCTGCATCGCCGTGCGGACGACGGGGACGACCCACTTCCACAGGATGAACAGGACCAGGAGGAAGCCGACGAACTGTCCGATAAAGATTTGCATTTAGTTCTTCACCACCGAGTCGCGGTTGATCTGGTCGAGTTCAGCCTTCAGCTTCGGGTCCTGCGTCACGTCGAAGCCCAGCACCCGGCTGGCGAGTGTCGCCGACAGCGGCGCGAGATCGCCTCGCGCCGCTGCGGCCGAGGCTTCGCCTTCGCCGCGCAGCTGCTCGGTCTCCTGCCGAGTGAGAGCCTCCGCGTCGGCGGTCGCTCGCTGCTTCTGCTCCTCCATCGCGGCGCGACCGGTGGCCCGGGCGTCGTCGCGAATGGAACCGGCCTCGGCACGTGCGGTGCGGACACCGTCGTTGTACTCCGACTCGGCGTCGGAGAACCCCTTGGCGGCGCCCCGCTGGTCCTTGACCGTCTGATCGATCATGGCCTCGCGCTCGTCCAGCACCTTGGTGATGGACGGGACGACGAAGAACCAGATGATCCCGAGCACCACCACGAAGATGATGAGCTCGACGAAAAAGGTGCCGTTGGGGACGAGGAAGTTACTCTGCTTTTCAGCCTCAGCGAGCTGCATGACGTCAGTTCCCGTTTCTAGCGAGGGCGGTCAGGGTTTAGGACGCGCCCGGGGTCGCGAACACGAACAGAGCCATGAACGCGAGGTTGATGAAGTACGCGGCCTCGACCAGGCCGACGGTGATGAAGAACGGGGTGAAGAGGCGACCCTGCGCCTCGGGCTGGCGGGCGATGCCCGCGATCAGCTGAGCGCCGGCCAGGCCGTCGCCGACACCGGCGCCGATGGCGCCGCCACCCATGATCAGGCCGCCGCCGATGAGCGCACCCTGAACGATCTGCGGATCTGCTGCCATTGTTACTTTCCCTTTCGGTTTCTGGTAGTACGCCTACCAGGGTCTGTGGTCGCGTCGGCCGGGCCGGCCGGGCGAGGTTTCTAGTGCTCTTCCGTCTCCATGGCCTGCGAGAAGTACAGGATGGTCAGGAGCGAGAAGATGAAGGCCTGGATCAGACCGACGAACAGGTCGAAGGACTTCCAGATCGCGTTCGGCAGCCACAGGACGTACGCCGGGAAGAGCGCGATGAGCGCCACCATGACGGTGCCCGCGAACAGGTTGCCGAAGAGACGGAGGGTGAGCGAGACCGGCTTCGCGATCTCCTCGATGATGTTGATCGGGGCGAGGCCGATGGCGTGCCCCTTCACCAGTGCCACCGGGTGGCCGATGATGCCGCGCTTCTTGACGCCGGCGGCGTGGATCCAGACGAAGACCACGGCCACGAGCGCGAGCACGAAGTTGATGTCCGAGGCAGCGGGGGCGAAGAGCTCACCCGAGCCCTCCCCCTTGCCGTACTGCACCGGCAGCACCGCGAGCCAGTTGGCGACGAGGATGTAGACGAACAGCGTGACCGCCAGCGGCAGCACGAAGGGCGCAACGCGCATGCCGATCGAGGACTCGATCTGCTGGCGCATCTGGATCGTGATCGTCTCCCAGAACAGCTGCACGCCCGACGGCACACCGGTCGAGGTGACCTTCGCCTTGAGCACGAACGCGAGAGCGATCACGACGAGCGCGGCGAGGACCGTGGACAGGATGGTGTCCGTGTTGAAGGTCATCCCGAGCCACTCGGCCTGGCGGTGATGTCCGGGCGAGATGGCGCCCTCGGCGAGGAGATTCGTGCTCATGACTGCTGACGTAGTCCTTTCAGAACAGGGATCACGGTGTTGAGGACGAGCACGATCTGTCCGACCGCGAGTCCGAAGATCATGCCCAGGCCACCGACGGACTGGAAGAAGTAGGCCGTCGCGAGCGCGATCACGGAGACCACGGCGAGCCGGACCACCGAGTTCACGGCGACGGGAGTCTTGCGCGGCTCGTCCTCAGCGGTCGCGTTCGCGACCTTGATGACGACCAGCTTGGCGTTGAGCAGGGCCAGGAGACCGCCCACGAAGAACCACGCGGCGAACCAGACCTGACCGAAGGAAGCGGCGATGCCGGCCACGACGACGGCGATACCGGCGAGGATCACGAACGGGTTGGTGAACGTCACGACGCCTCGCGCGGCGGCACCGTCGACCTCAGGGGCTGGCGTCGTCATGGCCCCTCCTCAGGGTCGGGGTCGCACCTGCGACGGGTTCGCGGCGACCGGGCGGCGTCTGCCGAATCCGTAGCGTGGGTCACATCACGGATTCTTTGTGATTAGCTGAGACTCTACCAAGAAGTAGGGACGCCACCCACATCGGGGCTCCGCCTGTATCCCGCCTATCAACTACACACGATAGTACAACAGGACGAGCGTTCTGCGTTACCGGGTTCGATTGTTCGACGACGCATGTGACCTCGCGCTTTCGGAGTAGCGCTCCCGCAGGCGCGGCAGGATCCGCGGCACCACGGTGAACACGAGCGCACACAGGAGGCCCGCCCCGAACAGCGGCGCGATCAGTGCCGGCCGCAGCATCGTCGAGGCCGCGGCACTCAGGCCCAGCACACCGACCCACAGGTAGATGACGACGACCACGCGACGCTGACTGTGGCCCAGACCCAGCAGGCGGTGGTGCAGATGCATCTTGTCGGCCGTGAAGGGATGCACCCCGGCGCGGGTCCGCCGAACCACCGCGAGCAGCAGGTCCAGCATCGGCACGAACATCACCGCGACGGCGAGCAGCAACGGCAGCAGCAGCGCGAAGATGTCCGTGCTGCCGTACGCGTTCTGCGAGATCCGGCCCGAAGCGGAGGTGGACGCCGCCGCCAGCGTCAGCCCGAGCAGCATCGACCCCGAATCCCCCATGAAGATGCGGGCCGGCTGGAAGTTGTGCGGCAGGAAGCCGACGCATGCGCCGAACAGCGCCGCCGAGATGAGCGCGGGCGGGTAGGACGGCGCATCGCCGCCCGAATCGAACATCAGCCCGACGGAGAAGATGAGGATGGCCAGCGCCGCGAGCGCCGCGACACCGGCCAACAGACCGTCGAGCCCGTCGATGAAGTTCATGGCGTTGACCGTCGCGACCGCGACCACCACGGTCAGGAGCCCGGCCTGCAGCTGGTCGAGGACCACCGTCGTATTGATCCCCGGGACGTAGACGACGTTCCAGGCCACCCCCAGCACCACCAGGAGCGCCGCGGCGAAGATCTGGCCCACGAGCTTGGTCAGTGCGTCGACGCCCCATCTGTCGTCGATGATCCCGACCACCACGATCACCGCTCCGGCGACGAGGACCGCGACCGCATCCTTGGAGTAGGCGAAGCCTCTGGTCAGAGCCGGCAGCTGGGCCGCCAGGAAGATCCCGGCGACCATCCCCGTGTAGATGCCGACGCCGCCGAGCCGGGGAGTGGGAACGACGTGCACATCGCGCGCGCGGGGCACGGCGACGGCGCCGAACCGGGTGGCCACGACCCTGACCAGGGACGTGGCGAAGAATGTGACAACCGCAGCTGTCAGTCCCACTACCAGCAATTCTCGCATCGGTACCCCGGCAGACCCGGCCCCGATGACCGCCCCGCCCGACGCCTCGATGTGCACGCGTGCGAATCTACTCGCACCCCCGTCGCGCGCCGATCCCCCCGGCTCGGCGTTGCGATTTCATCTCAGCGGAACACGTTCTGACCTGAGACGATGGACGATCACCGCCGATCCGTCGAAATGTTACTGACGAGTCGCTCACCCTGCGGTCGCGAAGCACGCCAATGACGCACATCACCCGTCGGGCCGTTATAGTGTCCTCGGTCATACACCTGAGAACGCAGTATGTGGGTCACAGCGTGGCCACAGTCGAGAGGAGACGTTCGCGGTGACGGAATCCGTTGTGCAGGGCGCAGGAAGCGTCAAGCGGCCTTCCTATTGGTCGATCATCAGCAAGAACTTCTCCGGGACCGTGGTGGATTCGTTCCGCACCATCGGCCGGAGCGTGCGGATGCTGATCATGTCGCTGATCGCCCTCGTCACCGATACGGTGCGCGGCCGGCTCCAGTGGAAGGAAGCGCTGAACCAGATCTGGTACATGGTCGGCGTCACCACCTTCCCCGGCATCCTGATCGCCATCCCGTTCGGCGTGGTCATCTCGATCCAGATCGGCAACATCATCGCCCAGCTCGGCGCGGACTCGCTGTCCGGCGCGGCGGGCGGTCTCGCCGTCATCGCCCAGGGCGCTCCGATCGCGACCGGCCTGCTGCTCGCCGGCGCGGGCGCCTCGGCCATCGCTGCCGACCTCGGCGCGCGGACCATCCGCGAGGAGACGGACGCCATGCGCGTCATGGGCATCAATCCGCTCAACCGTCTCGTCGTGCCCCGTCTGCTCGCCGCCTGGGTCGTCGCGCCGCTGCTGAACATCCTCGTGATCGCCGTCGGCACCGTGGCCGGCTACCTCGTCGCGGTCGGTGGCCAGGGCGTCACGCCCGGCGCCTACTGGCTGTCCTTCGGCTCCTTCGCGCACCCCGTCGACGTGTGGATCTCGCTGTTCAAGTCGTTCATCTTCGGCACCGTCATCGCGATCATCGGCTGCCAGCGGGGCCTCGAGGCCCGCGGCGGCTCGCGCGGCGTCGCCGACGCGGTGAACGCCACCGTCGTCCTCTCGTTCGTCGTCATCTTCGGGCTGAACCTGCTCATCACGCAGGTCGCCACGATGTTCTTCCCCATGCAGGTGGGCTGACCCATGACCCACTCCTATGGGACCCGTCCCCATTCCACCCCGACGCAGGTGAGCTGAAACATGGCAACCGTTTACCGCCCCCGGGGCACACGCTGGTTCTTCAACCTGTTCGGTGCTTCCGGCTCCGCATGGAGCCTCTTCGACACCCTCGGGCACGTCGTGTCCTTCGTCGCCGAGGTCATCCGCACCATCCCGCACGCGATCAAGCACTACCGATCGCAGATCATGTTCATCCTCACCGATATCACTTGGGGCCGTGGCGCTCTGGTGGTCGGCGGCGGAACCGCGCCCGTGCTCGCGGTGCTCGGCATCACGGTCGGCGGCATCGTCGCCGTGCAGGGCTTCGCGATCCTCAACATGCTCGGCATGGGACCGCTCACCGCCGTCGTGGCCAGCTTCGCGAACACCCGCGAGTTCGCACCGATGCTCGCGGGCGTCGGCTTCGCCGCGCAGGCCGGCTGCCGCATGACCGCCGAGATCGGCGCGATGCGCATCAACGAGGAGATCGACGCGCTCGAGTCCCTCGGCCTGCGCTCCGTCTCGTTCGTCGTGACGACCCGGGTGATCGCCGGGCTCATCGCCGTGGTCCCGGTGTACCTCATCACGCTGATCCTGTCCTGGGCGTCCTGCGCCTGGGTGGTCAAATCCGTGTACGGCATGCCGTCGGGAACCTACGACCACTACTTCAGTCAGTTCGTGAGCGCGTCCGATGTCACGTTCTCCGTGATCAAGGTGGCGGTCTTCCTCACCGCAGTCATCATCATCCACTGCTACCAGGGCTTCTTCGCCTCCGGCGGCCCGGAGGGCGTGGGCACCGCGTCGGGCCGAGCGATCCGCGCGAGTCTCGTCGCCGTCGTCGTCCTCAACCTCGTCATGACCGTCGTGCTGTGGGGCTTCACCTCCCCGGTCTACTTCAAGGGGTAACCAATGGGAGTCGTATCCGTACCAGGAATGTCGATCGAGCGCTCGGTGCTGCGGCGCCGGGGCCTGATCGCCGTGGCCGTGATCCTCGCGATCCTGCTCGTCGGCTGGCTCGTCAAGGCACTCTGGCCGAAGGACGAGTTCTCCTTCACCCTCCGCTCCCCCGCCGTGGCGGCCGGCATCAAAGACGGTGCGCCCGTGCGGATCCAGGGCGTACAGGTCGGTGAGGTGACCGGCATCACCGCGCTGGGCAACGGCCAGCAGGGCGTGAAGGTCACGATGAAGTCGGCCGACGGCAAGTCGCTGACCAACAACGTCGAGGCCGCCTACTCGGCGGGCAACCTGTTCGGCGTCTCCGAGGTCATCCTGACCCCGCACGACGGCGGCGGCGCGCTCAAGGACGGCGCTCAGATCTCGCCGACCAAGCCGATCACCGACAACACCGTGTCGAACATGATCGCCACGATCGGCGACGTGAACAGCGATGCGCTGCGCCCGCACATGAGCCAGATCCTGCTCAACTTCGACGCTTCGTCGAAGGCCATGCTGCCGCTGTTCACCGCTCTCGGCAGCGTCGCGCAGGCGGTCCAGGACACCCAGAAGCTGTCCACGGCGCAGACCTTCCCGCTGATCACGCAGTCGATCCAGAACGCGGATGCCGCCACAACGGCGCTGATCCCCGCGATCAAGACGCTCTACGACTACAAGCCCGTGCACGACAAGGGCTGGGTCAACCGGGGCCAGGCGACCATGAGCGCGATCACCGACGAGAAGAACAGCCTCACGGCCGCGCTGCAGAAGATCCTCGATCCGAAGGCGATCGGCGGTCTCAAGGTCGCGACCCCGATGCTGGTGAACCTGATGCAGCCGATCCTGGCGGCGTTCCCGAACGGCAGCGCGACGGGCGTCGGCATCCAGCTCGGGCAGCTCATGGACAATGTGCGCAAGGCCATGCCCAACACCCCCAACGGGCCGGTCCTGAACCTGCGTCTGTCGGTCGACTTCCCCGCCATCGGCGCGATGCTGCCGCCGGCACCGACCTTCCAGTACATCCCGCCGAAGCCGGGCGACAAGCCGGCCGACACGAAGCCTGCCACGCCGAGCCAGGGCGCACCGTCGTCCGCGAAGCCGAGCAGCCCTTCGAGCACCCCGACCCCGAAGCCTGGGAGCTGAGCCACCCATGAAGTCAATGAAGGCGACCTCGATCAAGATCGCGGTCTTCGCCGCAGTCATGATCCTGCTGCTGGTGCTGGTGATGCAGGCGCTCACCCGGCCGCCGGACGGCGACCTGAGCACCTACCACGCCAAGTTCAAGGACGTGTCCGGGCTCAAGGTGGGCGACGACGTCCGCATGCTCGGTGTGCAGGTCGGCAAGGTCAAGGACATCGCGGTCGAGCAGTCCAGCGACCACCGGATCTCCAACGCCGCCGTGACCTTCTCGCTGCAGAACGATCGCAAGTTCCGCGCCGACGACACCCTGGCCATCCGGTACCAGAACCTCACCGGTTCGCGGTTCCTGGAGCTGCAGCCGAACCCGAAGAGCACGGCCGCCCAGGTCAAGCCGGGCGCCACGATCGAGGACAAGTACACGCAGTCCTCGTTCGACATCACCACGGTGTTCGTCGGGCTCAAGCCGGTGCTCTCGACGCTGAACGCGGACGACATCAACCACCTGACCCAGTCGGTGCTCAGCGTCATCCAGGGCAACGGACAGGGGCTCGGGCCGCTGCTCGACTCGCTGGACAAGCTGATGGCGGTGTCCAACGACCGGCAGAAGGTGCTCACCCAGCTGATCACCAACCTCGGCTCGGTGTCGCAGTCGATCGGTGGGGCCTCCCCCGGCCTGACCAAGGTGCTGCAGCAGCTCGACGTGTTCGCCCGCACCCTGGCGAGCAACGTCGACTCGATGCGCGACTGGTCGGACAAGACCTCGGGCGTCGTCACCCGCACCAACGCGCTCCTCGCGGCACTCGGGCTCACCCGCAGTGAGAACCCGCCGCTGGACGCGATCGTCGCGAACGCGATGCCGCTCGCCGAGCAGGCGGTCAACGCACTGGCCACCCTCCCCGGCATCGTCCAGCTGCTCAACGAGGGCACGAAGCCGCAGGCCGGGAACGCCGTCAACCTGACGTGCACCAACGGCCAGGCCAAGCTGCCCGGCATGATGAACCTCTTCGTCGCAGGCCAGAAGGTGACGGTATGCAATCCAAAGTGAGTATGTTCAACCGTCCGATGCCGACGGCGGCGCAGGACCGTCGGTACCAGCTCAACTGGGGCATCGTCGGTGCGCTGATCGCGGTGATCGTGCTGCTGATCTGCGGGTACCTGTTCGTCTTCCAGCCGGGCACCAAGGAGTACGCGGCCGACTTCAAGGAAGCGCAGGCCGTGCGCAGCGGCGTCGACGTGCGCGTCGCCGGCATCAGCGTCGGCTCCGTGTCGAACGTCGAGCTGCTCGACGACCGCGTCCGGGTCAAGTTCCGCGTCGACAAGGACGTGTTCATCGGCGACGCCACCACGGTGTCGATGAAGATGCTCACGACGGTCGGCGGCTACTACATGGCGCTCACCCCGATGGGCACCACGAGCCTCGGCGACAAGGCGATCCCGCCGGAGCGCGTGAACATGCCGTACAGCCTCCTCGAGACCTTCCAGCAGGCCACCCCCAAGGTCGAGAAGATCAAGGCGACGCCGATCCGCGAGTCCATGTCGCAGCTGAACCAGGCGCTCGAGGACCAGCCGGAGTCGATCCGCAACACCGTCTCCACGTTCAACCGGATGTTCGAGAACATCCTGCGGCAGCAGGACCAGGCCGGTGACTTCGTGAAGGTGATGGGCGAGTACTCGACCACCGTCAACCAGAACGGTGACCTGCTCCTGTCGCTGATGCGGAACATGAGCACGTTCTTCGCCGCGGCCGAGGTGAACCTCTCCGGTTTCCAGGCCTACCTGACCGGCCTCACGGAGCTGACGCAGCGCCTCAATCCGCTGCTCAACGTGTACCTCAACAACATCGACCCGCTCGCCAGCCGCTTCGACGCGCTCGTGGCCAAGGCCAGGGACGTCGTCAAGCAGGCCGAGCCGGCGATCGCCAACGCCAAGGAGATGCTGGCCGGGCTGCAGAAGACGATCGCGCCGGACGGCACGATCCAGCTCAACCAGTCCGAGAAGACCTTCCTGGCCACCAATGTCTGCATTCCGTCTCCGGGGGTGACCTGCTGATGCGTAAGTTCCTCGCTTCGCGCGGCGCCATGTCCGCGTTCGTGGTCCTCGTCGCCACGGCCCTGGTCCTGGGCGGTGTCGCCTTCAAGGGCTTCACCACCAAGACCACCGCGTACTGCGCCGAGCTCGACAACGCCGTCGGCCTGTTCACCGGCAGCAAGGTCGCCCAGTTCGGCTACCCGATCGGGGAGGTCACCAAGATCACCCCGAACGGCGCCACCACCCGCGTCGACTTCGACCTGCCCGCCGACCGCAAGCTGCCGACCAACATCGGCGTCGTGGCGATCGCCGACTCCCTGGTCGCCCAGCGCCGCCTCGAGCTGCTCGAGACCTACAAGGGCGGCCCCACGTGGCAGCCGGGCAAGTGCATCACCAACACCAAGACCCCGCTGTCGATCACGGAGTCCCTACAGGCCGTGTCCAAGGTCGTCGACGATCTGACCACCGCCGGCGGCGACGCCGAGTTCCGCAAGGCCATGGCGTCCATCCCCGCGCTGAACAAGGCGACCAAGGGCACCGGCCCCGAGATCTCCCAGCTGACCAACAAGCTCGGCGAGCTCATGCGCAACCCCGGCCCCGGCATGGGCGACGTCGCCGCGATCCTCGACGCGTTCGCGCCGGCCTCCGACGGCCTGGTCCAGAACTGGGGCGAGATGCGCGACTTCCTCACGAAGTACGCCTTCCGCATCAAGAACGTCGGCGAGCCGTTGATGGACGTCGGCATCAACGCGTTCCCGGAGCTGGTCCCGCTGATCAAGACGCTGGCCACGGTCTTCGACAAGTACGGCGCGTTCATCGCTCCCCTGCTCGAGATCACGGTGCCCACCACGACGCTGCTCGCCGCCGGCGCCAAGCAGTTCGGTGACCTGCTCAACATCCTGCCGCCGCTGATCCACGCCTTCCAGGTCAGCGTCGACAAGAAGACCCTCGCCACCAAGATCACGTACCGGCCGCCGTCAGCGCTGGTGCCGTCCAACAACCCCGCCCAGACCTGCAACAACCTGAACCGGTTCGCACCGGGCCAGTGCAAGGTCGCCGACGCGGGCCACGTCAACGTGGAGCTCATCTCCACGGTCCTGCGCGCGACGGGAGCGGCGTACTGATGCGTAATCCATGGAACAAGCGGACCCTGCAGGTGGGGGTCGCGTCGATCGCGGCCGGCACATTGCTGGCCGGCTGCAACCTGGGCTTCAACCCGTCGACGATCCCGGCGCCGGGACAGCCGGGCGGCGGTTCGGGCTACGTCGTGCACCTCGACTTCACGAACGTGTTGAACCTGCCCGACCGGGCGCGGGTCGTCTACGACGGTGTCGTCGCCGGCCGCTTGCAGAAGGTCACGCTGGCGGACGGTAAGGCCGTGGTGGACGTCAAGATCCAGGACGGGGTCAAGGTCCCGAACACGGTGACCGCCACGCTGCAGCAGGACACGATCCTCGGTGACACGTACGTGGCGCTCAAGTCCACGCCGAACAAGCCGGGTGTCCCCCTCAAGGCGGGCGACACGCTGCCCACCTCGCAGACGAAGCCGCCCACGCAGATCGAGGACATCCTCAGCGACCTGGCGAACTTCCTGGGCAGCGGCAGCCTGATGCAGCTGCAGGACACCTTCAGCCGGATCAACGACAACCTCCCCGCCGATCCGCAGAAGCTCTCGGGCCTGGTGAAGACGGTGTCGCAGACGGTGGTCGACCTGGGTAAGCAGAACGACAACGTCAGCCAGGCGATCACCTCGGTCGGCAACCTCGTCACCACGGTCAACAACAACGACGACATCCTCGTCGCACTGCTCAAGCCCCAGGACGACTGGCTGGGCGACACGCTGAGCCTGACCACCGGGGCGATCAAGGTGCTCAGCCGGCTGTCGGACGCCCTCTCCCCGCTGGTCTTCGCCGAGCCGCTGCTCGACACCTCGACGGCCGTGGTGGCCGGCGTGATCAAGCCGCTGATGTTCCCGGGCTGGCCGAACATGAACGGTCGCCAGGCGAACCTGGCGAACCTCGAGGACCTGCTCAAGAACAAGATCCTGCCGTTCCTGAGCAGTGGCGCCAAGGTCAACGTCAAGGAGCTGGGCACCAATGGCGGTGTGCCCACCGCCGAGGCCGCCCGGCAGGCGGTCAACAACCTTCGGATGGTCGGAGCAGTTCCGTGAAAAAGAGCACCTTCTTCAGCCTGCTGACCTTCTTCCTGGTCATGGTGCTGGGTACGGCGTACATCGCCTTCTCCGTTCTGCAGTGGCGTCCCCTCGCGGACTACCGATCCATCACGATGAAGCTCGACAACGCCAACCAGCTGCTGCCCGATTCATCGGTGCTGCTGCGCGGCGTCAAGGTCGGCAACGTGGAGACCATCGAGCGCCGCGACGGCAAGGTCGTGGTGAAGTTCCGCTACGACGGCAAGTACAAGATCCCCGCGAGCACCGGGCTGCGCATCGAGCAGCTGTCGGCCGTCGGCGAGCCCTACGTGGACTTCCGCCCGGACACCCTGCAGGGCCCGTACCTGGCCGACGGGGCGACCATCGACACTGCGAAGATCAAGCAGCCGCTGTCGCTACCGGAGACCTTCAAGCTGATCTCGGGCCTCACCAGCAGCATCAACTCGACGGACCTAGGCGGCATCACCGAGACCCTCGCGGACGCCACCAGCAACACGCAGGGTTCGCTGCCGAATCTCTCGCAGGCCGGTGATCTGCTGGCCCGCACCATCTCGTCCCGGATGCCCAACATCCGCCGGATGATGGAGAACACGCAGAACTACCAGTCCGACATGAACTGGCTGCCCGGCGCGATCTCCGAGTTCGGCCCGTCGACCCGGACCTTTGTCACCAAGGACGTCGAGGTGCTCAAGGCGCTCGACACGCTGATGAAGGGCATCGACGGCCCGAACATGCTGGCCAACACGGTGAACCCGAACCTGTTCAAGATCGCCCCGAACACCAGCAAGCTGCTGGCGAACCTCGGTCCGATCTCGGCCCCGATGGTGCCGGTGGTGCAGGCCCTGACGGACGTGCTGCCCCAGATCGACATGGCCGCGCTACTCTCGCAGGCGTTGAACACCGTCGGTTCGGACGGTGCCGCGAACCTCACGGTGGTCATCCCGCCGCGGAAGTAGCGTCCCGCCGGACCTCCGCAATGGCCGCCCCCGCGGCCGAGACGAACCACGACACGATTGGCTACGCGACAAGTGACTGATTCCACCCCGGACGACAAGAACCTCGCCGACGAGGCCGCGACGACCGAGGAGACCGTGCAGGAGTCCGCTGCGGAGGCCTCGGACGCGGCCACCTCAGCGGAGGACGAGACGGCCGCGCCCACCGAGAAGGTCTCCACCGCCAAGAAGGCGGACTTCGTCGGCTCGGCCGTCAAGAAGCGCCCCGCTCCCCTGGTGGACGACGACGAGGACGCCGACGAGGCGGAGACCGCTCCGGTGCGCCGGAGCCGTCCCGCTCCCCGCGCCGCCGCCGCACGGCAGGGCGCCGGCCTCGCCGCCGGCGCCACGGTCATGACCGTGGTGGCCACCGTCGTGGTGATCGCGCTGCTCGCCGGCACGATCGTGTTCGGCCTGCTCTGGAACAGCAAGCGCGGCGAGCTCAACGACCTCAAGACGGCCGCCGCGGACAAGGCGCACGCCGAGAAGGTGGCAGCGGAGTACGCGGTGGGCGCGTCGACCTTCGACTTCCACGACCTGGGCCCCTGGCGCACGGCGCTCGTCAAGGGCGTCTCCCCGGAGCTCAAGGCCAAGATGGACGCCGTGGGCGGCGCCATGAACCAGCTGCTGCAGCCGCTGCAGTGGGTGTCCAAGGGCACCGTCCTCGACGCGGTGGTCAACTCGCAGTCCGGGCCGGTCTTCAAGGTCAACGCCTATGTCCGCGTCGAGGCCACGAACGTCCAGGCGAGCAGCGGCCGCGAGGTCGTCACCGTCTACAACGTGACGATGGACAAGAGCAAGGACTGGCAGATCACCGACGTCGGCGGCGTCGGCGACAACATCCCGTCCAGCGCCGCGAACCAGCCGGCGGACCCGACTCCGGGAACCCCGACCACGCCCGGTACGGCGCCCGCGGCGACGCCGGCACCCGGCAACTGACGGAACGCCGTCTCCCGGCGAAGCGGGGGGGGGGCGCCCCCCCCCCGCGCGGGGGGGCGGGCCGGGGGGGGGGGGGCCCCCCCCCCCCCGCCCCCCGCCCCGCGGCGGCCCGGGGACAAGAGCAGACCAGGGGGAGGAGTG
>NZ_JBEXNL010000029.1:0-47465 GCF_040611135.1 Tsukamurella sp. NPDC003166 | reverse complement strand
CCCGCGCCGGGCTGGAAGTCGCGGCCGCGCGGGCCCGCCGGGCGGCGGCCGGGGTCGCGCTGATCGGGCCCCGACGCGCCGTCGGGACCTGCGCCGCCGCCGCGCCCCGGGTCGGTGCCGCGGCGCAGGTCACGGGGGCCCGGATCGTCGCCCGTGCGGTCGGCGCGCTCCGCCGGCGGATCGATATTGGTGGACACTTGTCGTTGCCTCCTGAGCCAGTACCGGTTTCCCGGTCCCGTACACCATCTCCAGGTACGCTAATGGATCGCTGAAGGCGGGCTTGCCGCTACCATCCACTGTCCGGTTCGCCGGGAAGTGGGCGCGCGAATCCGTCGATCAGCCCCCGAATTCATGCATACTTCTTCCGTGAGGCGGGACTTCCGCTTTTCATTCACGCCGGGCGCGCTGTCGCCCGGTCAGATTTCAAGGGGGGAACCCATGAAGTTCACGGCATCGCGCACGGCGATCGCGCTGCTCGCCGCCGGTGCGCTGGTACTCACCGGTTGCGCGGACAAGAAGACCGACGACACGTCGTCGGGCGGCGGCACCACCACCGCGGCGGCACAGAGCGGGGCCTCCGGCGCCCCGTCCGCGGCCCCGTCGGTGGACGCGAACGGCCTGCCGACCGTCCAGATCGTCAAGGACGCGGCCCTCGCCACGCGCGAGACCTACTCCGAGCACCTGACGCTCGCCGTCGACAAGGGCATCCAGGGATTGCCCGTCACGAGCGTCACCGGCGACATCATCTCGTTCAAGGACACCAAGCGGGTCGCCGCCCAGGGCGATGCGAACGTGCGCGTCAAGGACAGCTACGTCCAGACGAAGTTCGTCGTCATCGACGGCATGCTCTACGCGAACCTCGGTGGCGCGAAGTACCAGCCCATGGGCAAGACGGGCGAGAAGGGCGTCTACGACCCCGCGATCATCCTCGACCTGGAGAAGGGCCTCGCCAAGATCCTGGACTCCATGCAGGACCCGAAGGTCGAGGGCAAGGACACCGTCAACGGCCTCAAGACCGTCAAGGTCACCGGCACGGTCGCGACCCAGGTCCTGGACCCGCTGCTGCCGCAGATCACCGACATCGCCACGCGGGGCAACGCGGGCACGTCGCTGCCCATCACGCTGTGGATCGTCTTCGACGCCTCCGCGAACCCGATGCCCAAGCCGAACGTGACGCGCATGGAGGTCAAGCTCAAGGAGCTCCCGATCACCCTGAACCTCACCGAGTTCGGTAAGGACGTCAAGATCGAGAAGCCGGCCACCTAGCCGGAACAGCGGGTGCACGGGGCCCGGCGGACTTCGGGGGGAGTGCGCCGGGCCCCGTCGTATCCGGGGGCGGATCGCCTCAGAACCCCTTGGACCGCAAGTACTTCCCGAGCGTCTCCACACTCGACGGTGTCCGGGGCCCCTCGACCCAGGCCGCGTACGGCAGGACCACGAAGTTCCCCTCCCGCACCGCGGTGGTGTTCGCCATGAGCGGCTGGGACTTCAGCTGCGCGATCTTCGCCTCCGGCGTGTTCTCCTGGCCGAGGCCGTAGTCGACGACGGCGATGACCTGCGGGTCGCGCTGCGCCGCCGCCTCCCACGAGGTGCTGGTCCAGGAGTTGTCGAGGTCGGCGAAGACGTTCGTGCCGCCGGCGTTGTCGATGATCGCCTGCGGCGTCCCGGTCCGGCCCGAGGTGAACGGGTCGGGAGTGGCGCTGTCGAACAGGAAGACGCGCGCCCGGCGGGCGTCGTCCTTCGGAGCCCGCGCCCGCTCCGCGTCGATGCGGGCGCGGTAGTCCGCCACGAGCCTCACCGCACGGTCCTGGACTCCGAAGATCTCGCCGAGAGCGGTGAGATCCGCGAAGAGCGCGTCGAGCGGGGCCATGATGCCGCGTGCCGTGCTCCCGGGCTGCCGGCACGCCTCGGTGAGCTGGTAGGGCACGGCGCCGATCGAACGGACCCAGTCGGGGGTCACGCCGGTGGTCTCCTGGAATCCGTAGCTCCAGCCCGCGAACACGAGGTCGGGCTTCGCGGCCTGGATGACCTCCCGGGTGAAGCCGGTGCCCAGGTTGGGGGCGCGGTCGAAGTCGGCCTTCCACGGCGAGGTCCGGTAGTCCACGTGCTTCCCGTCGTAGGTCGTGTACCCGACCATCCTGTCGGTCAGCCCCAGCGCGAACACGATCTCCGCGATGCCGGTGTCGTTGACCACCACGCGGCTCGGCGGGTGCGGCACCGTCAGCGGTGCGCCGCAGTTGGTGACGGTCACCGGCTTGCCGGACGCCGAGGCGGGCGCGGCCTCGTCGACCTTCGCGCCGCACCCGGCGATGGCAAGGGACGCCGCGACCACCGTCGGCACGATCCTGCGTGTTCTCATCGATTCATCCTTCGTCGTCGAAGATCACCTGGGGGACGCCCAGGCGGGGGTGGGGCACGACGTGCGCCCCCATGTCGAAGTACCGCCGGATCGTCGCGGGCACGAGGATCTCCGACGGGGTGCCCGAGCAGGCCAGCGAGCCCTCGGACAGCACGTAGAGGCGGTCGCAGTACTGCGCGGCCAGGTTCAGGTCGTGGAGCACCGCGATCACGGTCACCCCCAGGTCGCGGGCCGCGCTGAGCACCGCGAACTGATGGCGCACGTCGAGATGGTTGGTCGGTTCGTCGAGCACCAGGACCTTCGGCTCCTGCGCGAAGGCGCGTGCGATCAGCACCCGCTGTGCCTCGCCGCCGGACAGCGTCCCGAAGCCCCGGCCCGCGAGGTCCGCGGCACCCGCGGCGGCGAGCGCACCGTCGACCGCGCGGCGGTGCGCCGAGGACGGGACGCCACGCCTGCGGTGCGGCAGCCTGCCGGTCTCGACGATCTCCCGGGCCGTGAAGCCGATGTCGAAGGGCGCGTGCTGCATCACCGCGGCCACGTTCCGTGCGTTCTCGGCCAGGCTCACCGCGGTCACGTCCGCGCCGTCGACGGTGACTGTTCCCGCCGCGGGCGTGAGCACGCGGTAGACGCAGCGCAGGAGCGTCGACTTGCCGCTGCCGTTGGGCCCGACGACGCCGACGAAGGTCCCGGTCTCGGCGCTCAGACTGACGTCCTCGATGACCCGGGCCCCGCCCAGCTCGACGCTCACGCCGGAGTACTCGACCCGCATCTCACGCACCCCCGACCGAGCGGCGCTGCATGAGCGCGATGAACAGGGGCACGCCGACGGCCGCGGTGATCGCGCCGAGCGGCAGCTCCTGCGGCGGCGCGACGGTCCGCGCGACGATGTCCGCGAGGACGAGGAAGACGGCGCCCAGCGCGGGAGCGACGAGCAGGACCCTCCGGTGGTCGGCACCCACCAGCAACCTCGCCACGTGGGGCACGACGAGTCCCACGAAGCCGATGGCGCCGCAGACGGAGACGATCACGCCGGTCATCGCCGCGGTGAGCACGAACAGCGCCGTGCGGAAGGCCGCAGCCGAGACGCCCAGCGAGATCGTGACCTCGTCGCCGAGGGCCAGCGCGTTGAGCCGGCGGGCGGACCAGCCGAGCACGACGAGGCCGAGACACACGTACGCCGCGAGGAGTGCGGTGGTGTGCCAGGTCGACGGGGACATGCTGCCGAACAGCCAGAACATCACGGTCCGGGCGGCGTCGCCGCGCGGCGCCAGGAACACCAGCACGGTGGTCACGGCCGAGAATCCGTAGGCCAGCGCGGTTCCGGTGAGCACCAGGCGCATCGGCGCGAGTCCGCCGCCGCGGGAGGCGATGAGGTAGACCAGCGCCGTCGCGGCGAGGGCGCCGAGGAACGCGGCCGTCGGCAGGGCGTACAGGCCGAGCGTGCCGAGGACGCCGAACAGGGCCACCGTCGTCGCGCCGACGGAGGCCCCGGAGGAGATGCCGAGCACGTACGGGTCCGCGAGGGCGTTGCGCACCATCGCCTGCACGGCGACGCCGATCGCGCTGAGCCCGGCCCCGACGATCGCGGCGCTGAGCACCCGAGGGATCCGCGAGTCGGCGACGATGCGATAGCGGGTCGCGTCCGCGGCGTCGATGTGGCCGCCGGTCAGGAAGGCACCCACGAATCGCGTGCTGTCGGCGACGGGGATGTGCACCGTGCCGAACAGCACGCCCAGCCACATGGCGCAGATCAGCGCGATGAGCAGCGTCGCGAGCAGCACGACGACACGGCGCGGCGAGACCACTCGCACTCCGCGACTCCCCTCGGGTCGGTGAGCACCGCCCGACTCCGGGCGGTCGCGAGGGCAGGTATCGGACTCGCGTCACCCGGAGGTGGCGTCACCGTTGCGGGGCAGCCCCGGATTCACACCGGGTTCCCTCTTGCGCCGCGCACTCTCGCCCGCGGACCGTCGCTGGGAGGCAGTCTAGGCCGAGGATGCGGACATATCGGCGGCGGGCCAGGCGCGGACCACGCCGAGCAGCCGATCGCGGATCGGGCCGGCCCGCTCGGCGAGCGCGACCTGCTGCCGCACGTACTCGCGCCGTCCCTCGGACGTCTCGATCGCGATGGGGGAGAAGCCGTGGTCCGCGAGGTCGTACGGGCTGGCGCGCATGTCCAGTTCCCGGGCGTCGCGGGCCAGGTCGAAGGAGTCCGCCACGAGGTCCGACGGTGCGCCGGGCGTCAGCTTGAAGGCCCACTTGTAGAGGTCCATGCCGGCGTGCAGGCAGCCGGGCTGCTCGCTCGCGACCTGTGTCTCGCGGGTGAGTTCCGTGGCGTTACGGGGGACCGCGTCGGGGGTGAAGAACCGGAACGCGTCGTAGTGGGTGCACCGCAGGCTCCCCGCGCGGACCACCTCGTCGGTGCCGTCGGGTCCGAGCCGCAATGGCACCGGGTGCCGCGCCTGGTCGGCCTCGCGGAAGACCATCGCCCACTCGTGCAGCCCGAAACAGCCGAAGACCGGCGCGCGGGACGCGGTGGCCTCGAGCAGCCGCGCGACGTAGGCGGCCGTGCCGGATCGCTTGGCGAGCACGGCCGGATCCTGGGTCACGAGCGTCCCTGATACCTGGTAGCCCCGGATTCCGCCGAATTCTTCAGCGGCGAGCGGCCCGTCGAGCTCCGTGCCGAGGCCCGGGTGCCAGCGCAGCAGATGCGCGGGGCGGTGCCCGTAGTAGGTGAACAGGAAGTCCCAGACGGGGTGCTTCTCGCCGCGGGCGGCTCGGCGACGATGCGCGTCCACGAACGGTTCGAGGCGGGCGCGGTGGCCCGCCGCGAGCGGTTGCCACTGCGCGTCGGTCAGGACAACCGCGCTGCTCACACCCGGTGCGTTCCGTCCCGGACCGTGCCGACGAACTCCTCGACCACGTCCTCCAGGGCGACGATGCCGATGGTCCGGCCGTGGTCGTCGGAGACCGCGGCCAGGTGCCCGCCGAGGCGACGCAGGTGCGCGGTCGCCTGGTCCAGCGACAGCGCACCGTCGACCACGGGGAGCGGGCGGATGCGGCCCGCGCCGATCACCGTGTCCGGTCCGACGGCGGCGTCCATGATGTCCGGCAGTACGTCCTTGACGTGCAGGTACCCGGTGAACGCACCGTCGCGGCTGCGGACCGGATAGCGGGAGTAGCCGGTCTCGGCGACCGCCGACTCGATGTCGCCGAGCGTGGGTCCCCACGTGCCGCTCGTGCCCTGGACGGCCTGCAGCCCGCGGATCTCGGTGAGCGGGATCGCGACGTCGGCGACGGTGCGGCGGGAGGTCTGCAGCGCGCGGGTGAGCCGGACGCGCTCCTCGGCGTCGATGAGGCCCTCGTCGTGCGATTCGGCGATGAGCTCGGGCAGCTCACCGGCGGACACGGTGCCCTCGAGCTCGTCCCGGGGCTGCACGCCCAGCGCCCGGAGCACCAGCATCGCGAGCCAGTTGTACAGGGCGATGAGCGGGCGGGCGATCCGGACGAACCACAGCAGCGGCGGCACCAACAGCATGGCCGCGGCCTCGGGGCCCGCGAGCGCGATGTTCTTGGGCACCATCTCGCCGAGCAGGATGTGCATGATCACCACCAGCGACATCGACACCGCGAACGAGATCGGGTGCAACAACGCGTGGGGCACGTGCGCCCATTCCAGCGGGACCTCCAGCATCCGGGCGATGGCCGGCTCGCCGACCTTACCCAGCAGGATCGAGCAGATCGTGATGCCCAGCTGGCACGCCGCCAGCATGAGCGAGAGCTGCTCCGAGGCTTTGATCACGGCGCGTGCCGAGCCGCGGCCCTGCTCCACCAGCGTCTCGAGGCGGTCCTTGCGGGCCGCGATCAGCGCGAACTCGGATCCGACGAAGAAGGCGTTGGCGGCGAGCAGCAGCACCGTCAGGAAGATGTACAGAACGTCAATCATGGCTCAGCTCCACCAGGTCGACGCGGCGGCCGTCCATCCGTGCGACGCGCGCCGTCCACACCGGCGCGGCGGTGGCACCGTCGTCCTCGAGCAGCGAGGAATGCTGCGGGAGTTCGACGACATCGCCCACGGCCGGGATCCGGCCGAGCAGGAACATCACCAGGCCGCCGAGCGTGTCGTAGTCGCCCTCGGGCGCGCGGTAATCGGTGTCGCGCTCCACCTCGTCGATGCGCAGCAGACCCGAGCACAGGAAGCCGCTGTCGGTGCGCTGCACGTCGACGGGCTCGTTCGCGTCGTGTTCGTCGCGGACGTCGCCGACGATCTCCTCGATGAGGTCCTCGACGGTGACGATACCCGCGGTGCCGCCGTACTCGTCGACGACGAGGGCCATCTGCAGCCCGTTCGCCCGCAGCTGCTCCATCAGCGCGTCGCCGTCGAGGGTTGCGGGCACGACGGGCGGCGTGGTCGCGATCGTGGCGACGGGCACCGCCCCACGGCGGTCCGCGGGCACCGTCAGCGCCTGCTTGACGTGCACGAGCCCGACGGTGTCGTCCAGGTCGCCCCGGACCACGGGGAAGCGGGAGCGGCCCGATTCGATCGACAGCGCCATGAGGTCGGCGACGGTGGCGTCGGCCTCCAGCGAGTCGACCCGCTGGCGCGGCGTCATGAGATCCTCCGCGGTGAGCTCGCCGAACTCGAGCGACCGACCCACGAGCTCGGCGGTCATCTCGTCGATCGCGCCCGACGCGGCCGAATTGCGCACCAGCGCACTGAGTTCCTGCGCGGATCGAGCCGAGCTCAGTTCCTCCGCGGGCTCGATGCCCAGGCGGCGGACCAGCCCGTTCGCCGACGAGTTGAGGAAGGTGATCGCCCAGCGGAACACCGCGGAGAAGGCGGCCTGCGGGCCGGCGCTCCAGCGCGCGGTCTGCAGCGGGCGGGCGATGGCGAGGTTCTTCGGCGCCAGCTCGCCCAGCACCATCGACAGCGAGGTCGCGAGGACCAGCGCCAGGACCAGGGTCAGGGCGGCGACCACGGCCTCGGGGGCACCGGTCCACCCGAGCGCAGGGCGCAGGAACTTCGAGAGCACCGGCTCCGCGAGATAACCGGTGACCAGCGTCGTGATCGTGATGCCGAGCTGGGCGCCCGACAGCTGGAAGGTCAGGGTCCGGTGGGCCCCCTGCACCTGTTTGGAACGGCGGTCGCCGCGCTCGCGGACGTCCGCGTCGACGGTCGACTTCTCAAGCGCCGTGAGCGAGAACTCGGCCGCGACGAACAGCGCCGTGCCCAACGTCAGGGCGAGGAATCCCACGACGGCGCCGATCGTGATGAGCGCGCTAGCCATCGGCGCGCCTCCTCGACGTGGTCAGTGCCTTCTGCGCTCGTCGTCGGCGGCGTTTGCCGGGTCTTCGGGGCTTCATGGTCCTTCCCTGAGGATCGTCGGTGGGATCCACTGCATCCTACCGGCGATCCATCGAGTTCTCACCAACCGCCGGGCAGGGGCCGGCCCTCGGCGAAACCGGCCGCGCTCTGCACGCCGACGGTGGCCTTCGCGTGGAACTCCGGGACGGACCGGGCGCCCGCGTAGGTGAACGAGCTGCGCACCCCCGAGGTGATGCGGTCCAGCAGGTCCTCGACGCTCGGGGCATCCGGGTCGACGCGGATGCGCGAGCTGGAGATGCCCTCCTCGAACAGTGACTTGCGGGCGCGGTCGAAGGCGCCCTCGCCCGCGGTGCGCGCGGCGACGGCGCGCTTGGACGCCATACCGAAGCTCTCCTTGTACGCGGAACCGTCGGTCGCGTACTTCATGTCGCCCGGGGACTCGTAGGTACCGGCGAACCACGAGCCGATCATGACGTTCGACGCTCCGGCGGCCAGTGCGAGCGCGACATCGCGCGGGTGCCGCACGCCGCCGTCGGCCCACACGTGGGCGCCCAGCTCGCGGGCGGCGGCCGCGCAGTCGAGGACGGCGCTGAACTGCGGCCGCCCGACACCGGTCATCATGCGGGTGGTGCACATGGCGCCGGGGCCCACACCGACCTTGACGATGGTCGCGCCGGCGTTCACCAGGTCGCGGGCGCCGGCCGCGGCGACGACATTGCCCGCGGCCAGCGGCAGTCCGAGGTCGAGCGCGGCGACGGCCTCGAGCGCGTCGAACATCTTGGCCTGGTGTCCGTGCGCGGTGTCGACCACCAGTACGTCGGCGCCGGCCTCGGCGAGCGCGCGGGCCTTGGCGGCCACGTCGCCGTTGATGCCGACGGCGGCGGCGATGCGGAGTTTGCCGGCCCCGTCGACCGCGGGGCTGTAGATGCCCGCCCGGACCGTGCCGGTGCGGGTGAGGACGCCGTGCAGGCGGTCGTCACCGTCGACGAGGACCGCCAGATCGGAGTGGTCCTTGGCCAGCAGGTCGAAGATCGCCTCGGGCGCGGTACCCGCGGCGGCGCAGACGAAGGACGTGGACATCACGTCGCGCAGGCGCGCGAATCGGTCGACGCCCTCGCACGCGGCCGTGGTGACGAGGCCGATCGGGCGGTTCTCGCCGTCGATGACGACGACTGCGCCGTGCGCGCGTTTGGGGAGCAGTGCGACGGCGTCGCTCACCGAGTCCTCGGCGGTGAGGGTGAGCGGGGTGTCGGCGACGAGGTCGCGGCTCTTGACGTAGGAGATCGTGTCGGCCGCCGCCTGCAGCGGGAGGTCCTGGGGGAGCACGACGATGCCGCCCCGGCGGGCCACCGTCTCCGCCATGCGGCGGCCGGCGACCGCCGTCATGTTGGCGACGACGAGGGGGATGGTGGTGCCCGTGCCGTCGACCGACGCGAGGTCCACGTCGAACCGGGAGGTCACGTCCGACCGGTTCGGGACGAGGAAGACGTCGTCGTAGGTCAGGTCGTACTGCGGGCGGCTATCAGGAAGGAACTGCACGTGTCGTCATCCTACTCGATGACGTCGTGGCGCAGCTCACGGTCGGGATCAGTGCATGACCAGACGGTAGAACTCGGTGAGCCACGGGACGGCCACGGCCACCGTGGGCACCACCAGGATCAGGCCCGCGAGCAGGTAGACCGCGCCGCTGAACATCGTGCTCGCCGGGGGCATCGACAACCGCTCGACCCGCACGACGGTGCCCGTCGAGCCGACCGCGAGAGCGCCCCGCGGGGCGCGGCTCCGCGCGCAGGTGACCAGCGCATTGGCCAGGGGGAGCGGACCCGCGGCCGCGACGGCCTCGTCGTCGGCGAGGAGCTCGACCAGCAGCTTGACGGAGTCGAGCGCCGCCGAGGAGCGGACGAGGCGCGGGAACGCGTGGTGCACCGCGGTGAACGCCTCGAGCACCAGGTCGTGCCGGGAACGCAGGTGTGCGCGCTCGTGCGCGAGCACCGCGGTCAACTCCTCGTGGCTGAGCTGGGTGAGGGTACCGACGCTGAGCACCACGCGATGCCGCAGCCCGGGCAGGCAGTAGGCGAGCGGCTCGTCGACGCCGAGCACCCGCAGGTCGGCGGCGGAGACGGGGTGGTCACCGTCGACCGCCTGGGACAGGATGTCGACGACGGTGCGGTGCCGGGCCCGGCGCCATCGCGTGCGGACGGCCAGCCGGACGGTGGAGGTGATCAGGCGTGCGCCGATGATCAGGGTGAACACGAAGGCGATCACCGACACCGTCCACGGCACGGCGCCGAGCTGGCGGATCTCGTCGATCGGATTCGTGGTGGGCCGGCCGTCGGCGCCGGGGACGAGGAGGCGGCTCGCGATGACCAGGCCGGCGCTGAACGCCGACAGCACGGCGGCGAGCGCGATGGCCTGCCACAGCACGAGCGCGGCGCGGGGGGCGCGGATCGGCCAGGCGGCGCTGGACAGCCAGGTGGGTACCGGTCCCGCGAGCAGCAGGGCCAGCACTCCGAAGATCAGGGCCGCCATGGGCTTGAGCCTACTGGCTCAGGACGACCGCGTGGGACGCTCGGCGGCGCGGTCGACCCCGGCCTCGAGCTTCGCGAGCGCGCGGCGCAGCGCCTCGGCCTCGTCGGCGCCGACGCGCTCGACGAAATGGACGAGAGCGGCCTCGCGGGAGCTCTCGGCCTGCGCGAGTGCGTCGAACATGAGGTCCGCGACGAGTTCCTCGCGGCCGAAGGTCGCGGCGTAGCGATGCGCCCGGTCGGTGCGGATCTGCGTGACCAACTTCTTCTTCGCCAACCGCTGCAGCACCGTCATCACGGTCGTGTACGCGAGTTCACGGTCAGCGGAGAGTGATTCGTGCACCTGTCGCACGGTCTGCGGTTCGGTGGACGCCCAGAGATGGTCCATGACCGCGCGCTCGAGATCTCCCAATGCCGCCATTGCTCCGATTCTACTCGGGATGGTCCGCGCCGCTACGACAGGCTGTCGTAATCCACACCACATCGATGAGGGCTTGCTAAGTTAGGGGAGGCTGCCCTAGAGTGATTCATGTCGCCGAGAGCGACACGAGATCCACATCGGACCGGTTCGCGAACTGAGGGCTGCAGTAATCCGCCCGGTCTGTGCCAAGGCGGGTCCGGGGATGGCTGAGCCCCGGGCCCGCCGCTCTCGTTTCCGGCGGCGATCGCTCCGCGGGGCGGTCAGTCCTTCGGCATCACGAGCCAGAGCAGCAGGTAGAGCAGGAACTGCGGACCCGGCAGCAGGCAGGACACCACGAACAGCACGCGTACGAGGGTGGCGTCGATCCCGAAGTAGCGGGCGATGCCGGCGCACACGCCGCCGATCCAGTTGTTCTGCAGGTCGCGGGCGAAGCGCTTCTGCGGTGCCGGGGTGTAGGGGGACTGGGTGAAGGGCGTGTTCTCGGTCATGACTCCACGATGCCGTCCGCCGGGCCCGTTCCGCATCGGGGTCTTCCCGGAATCCGGCCCGGAGATCGACCCGGCGGTGCGCCGCCCTAGGGTGGGTTCATGACGCAACCGACCCCCGGACAGCAGCAGGTCATCGACGGGATCCAGGCCCAGGGCACAGCCGGCTTCGACTCGCTCCTCGGCCTCGAGTACACCGCGCTCACGCCCGACGGCGTCCGGGCGACGCTCACGCTGCGCCCCGAGCTGCACCAGCCCTTCGGCATCACCCACGGCGGCGTGTACTGCGCGATCGTGGAGTCGGTCGCCAGCGTGTCGGGCGTGATCTGGCTCGGCGGCAGCGGTCACGTCGTCGGCGTGAACAACAACACCGACTTCCTCCGCGCCCTCTCCAGCGGCGTGCTGTCGATCCGCAGCACCCCCATCCACCGGGGCCGCCGGCAGCAGCTGTGGCTCGTCGAGATCGACTCCGAGGACGGCAAGGCGGTCGCGCGCGGGCAGGTCCGGCTCCAGAACATCGAGGCGTAACAGCTAGCGGTTGGACCACGCGGCCACCGTGTTGCCCGCGGCATCCCGTCGCACCAGCGCGATGTCCGAGCGGCCCGACTGGTTAGCGGCCCAGTGCAGCGCGGACCAGTCGAACGCCGATGCGGGCAGGACGACTCGGTAGGGCAGGTCGGCCAGGACCTCCCCGTCCTTGGTCGGCATCGCTTCCGTGGGCGCGTCGGCACGCGTTCGGACACCGATCTCGACGGTGTCGCCCCGCTCGGCGACCACGAACGCGTCGACGTTCCCCCACGGGACGACCGAGCGGCGCACCCGCACGTCCTCGGCGGACGCCTGGAACAGCGTGGCGGACGCCACGTGCTGACCGATGACCGCCACCATCCCGGCGATGAACAGCGGCCGGGCGGCGACGCCGAGGCCGGCCTTGTCCAGCAGGTACGCGGCACCCGCGAACACGACGGTGCCCGCGACGAGCTTCGCGGCCAGCCGCAGCGGCGCGTAGGAGACCGTGACGTGGTAGCGGGCCCGCGCCAGCAGGGTGCGGGAGCCGAAACCTGCGGCGACGCAGACCGCCGCGGCGATCACCGCGAGCGACCACGCGCCCGTGCCGCCCTCATCGAGCGCGAACAGGAGCGTCACGACGGCGACGATCCCGGCGAGGATCGAGACCAGTTGCACGGGCTTGCCCACACCGGCGGCCTTGCGCATGCTGCGGACCGCCGCGTCGTGCGAAACGGGAGCTGTGGAGTAGGGCACGGTGCCTCCTGGGAGTCGGAATCTCTTCGAGCACCGTAGGACCGTGCGCTTGCGCTGGAGTTGCGGCTCGCTAGCCCCGGGCTTCGCCCATGACGATCGATCACGGCCGCTCCGCCCACCAGGAACGCGAAGCCCGCCAGGGCGCCGACCGCCGTGAGCATCGTGGTGAGGGCGGTCCGGCCGTCCGCGACGTATTCGACGTCCACGCGCTGGTAGGGCTCGTCGGAGGTGGCCCGGCCGAAGCGGAAGTCGGTGGTGATGGACTCGGGGGCCGCTTCGGTGGTGATCCCGGGTGAGGTAGTCGCCCACTGCGGCGGACGGCTCCGTCAGACGCGCGCCGTTCGGCAGAGAGGCGACCACGATCATGTCGAATCCTGTGCCCGCAATGCAGCGTGGCGTCTAGCTTACTGGGGTTGCCGGAGACGGGACGAGCGCGCTCCCGATCGGGAGCGCGCTCGTTCATCGTGTGCGGGTCCGGTGTCAGCCGGCCTTCTCGGCCTTCTCCGCCTCGGCCGACGGTGCGCCCGGGGCCTGCGCCTGGACGTCCGCCTTGGGCGCGGACTTCGGGAGCGCCTTGGTGGGGGAGCTGGTGTGCACCGGCGGGATCGCCGGCTTGGCACCGGTCTGCAGCGCGTCGAGCGCCGTGCGCGCGTAGACCTGCTGCTCGGTGATCGTCATCTGGCCGCGCTTGTTGGTCAGGAAGGTGATGGCCCACGAGGTCAGCGTGATGACGCGGTTCTGGTAGCCGACGATGTACCAGAGGTGCAGCGCGAGCCAGCCGAGCCAGGCGAGGAAGCCACCGAACTCGAGCTTGCCGACCTTCGCCACGGCGCTCGCACGCGAGACGGTGGCCATCGAGCCCTTGTCGAAGTACTTGAAGGGCTTGCGCTCGGCCGGGGTCTGGCCCTTGAGGCCGGCCTCGATCGCCTTGGCCGCGTAGGTCGCGCCCTGAATGGCGCCCTGCGCCATCCCCGGCACACCGTCGACCAGCATCATGTCGCCGACGACGAAGACGTTCGGGTTGCCGGGGATCGTGAGGTCCGGCAGGACCTTGACGCGGCCCGCGCGGTCGGTCTCGGCGCCGGACTGGTCCGCGAGGACCTTGCCCAGCTTGCTCGCTGCGACGCCGGCGGACCACACCTTGCACTGCGCCTCGATGCGCCGCTGGGTGCCGTCCTTCTCCTTGACGACGAGGCCGTCGGCGTCGACGTCGATGACCATCGCGCCCAGCTGGATCTCGACGCCCATCTTCTCCAGCCGCTTCGCGGCCATCGTGCCCAGCTTCTCGCCCATCGGCGGGAGCACGGCGGGGGCGGCGTCCAGGAGGATCACGCGTGCCTCGGTGGGGTCGATGTTGCGGAACGCGCCCTTGAGCGTGTTGTCCGACATCTCCGCGATCTGCCCGGCCAGCTCGACCCCGGTGGGGCCGGCGCCGATCACCACGAAGGTGAGCAGGCGCATGCGCTCCTCGTGGTCGTTGGACAGCTCGGCCTGCTCGAAGGCGCCGAGGATGCGGCCGCGCAGTTCGAGCGCGTCGTCGATCGTCTTCATTCCCGGCGCGAACTCGGCGAACTGGTCGTTGCCGAAGTAGGACTGGTCCGCGCCGGCGGCCACGATGAGGCTGTCGAACGGGGTGATCGTCTCACGCTCGAGCAGGTGGCTGGTGACGGTGCGGTTCTCGAGGTCGATGTCGGAGACCTCGCCGAGCAGTACCTCGGCGTTGCGCTGCTTGCGCAGGATCATCCGGGTCGCGGGAGCGATCTCGCCCTCGGAGAGGATGCCCGTCGCGACCTGGTAGAGCAGCGGCTGGAACAGGTGGTGAGTGGTCTTCGCGATCATCGTCACGTCGACGTCCGCGCGCTTGAGGGCCCGGGTGCCGAACAGGCCGCCGAAGCCCGAACCGATGACGACCACCCTGTGGCGGTGCGTTCCGTCGCTCATTACTCTCGTTGCTCCTGGTATCGCGTCGTAGCCGGGATCCCCGGCATGTGCAGTCCTACCGTAGTCCCCTGCTCACCTCTCGTCGCGACGCACGCCCGAACCCGTGGCGCGGCGCTCGCGGTATGCGGCCACGTGGGTCCGGTTCCCGCAGTTCCCTTCGGTGCAGAAGCGCCGGGAACGGTTCTTCGACAGGTCGACGAGAACCCGGTCACAGTCGTCGGCCGCGCAGGTCTTGAGGCGGTCCACGCTGCCGCTGCGGACCAGGTCGACGAGGGCCATCGCGAACTCGGCGCGCATCCGGACGGGGAGCGGGGCGTCGTCGGGGGTGAAGTGCAGGTGCCAGTCCCAGGCGCCGTGCCGGGTGAGGCGCGGTTGCTGCGGCGTGGCGGCCAGCATCTCGTTGACCAGCCGGGCGACCTCGTCGGGGTGGCCGGCCGCCCAGGCGTGCGCGAGCTCCGCGCGCAGCTCGTGGATGGGGCCCAGGTCCTTCGTCTCCGCGGAGCTCCAGCCGGTGAACTCGTGCTGCCGCAGGTACTCCTTCAGCGCCGCGGCGGTGCCGAGCCGTTCCTCGTCGCCGTAGTCGGTGTTCACCAGCTCCGCCGCCATGATCAGCGAGGGCTCGGTGTCATGTGCGAATTTCATTTGACTCCTTACGGCGGGTGCCGCTACTGTCACTAGCGTACTTCACTTGACTCCTTACTGATGGCGCGAACACGGAGGTGACGCATGGGTCGGGGTATCGCTATTGCACTGGTGTCGGGCTTCGCTTTCGCGATGTCCGGCCCGTTCGGCAAGCCGCTGCTCGCCGCCGGATGGAGCCCGGCCGGCGTGGTGCTCGTACGCATCTGGATCGCGGCGATCGTCACGCTGGTGCCGATGGTGATCTTCGGCCGCGCGCGGCTCGCCACACTGCGGCATGCGCCCTTCACGGTCCTCGCGTACGGGCTGCTCGCCGTGCTCGGCGTGCAGCTCGCGTACTTCAACGCGATCGCGCACATGTCGGTGACGGTCGCCCTGCTCATCGAGTTCTCCGCGCCGCTGCTGGTGCTGGTGTACCTGTGGGTCCGGTTCGGCAAGCGCCCGACGGTGCGCACCGCCCTCGGTGCGGCGTTGGCGGTCGCGGGGCTGGTCGCGGTCGTGGGTGCGGCATCGGGCGGTGCGGTCGTCTCGCCGATCGGTCTGGCCTGGGCGTTCGTGTCGTTGGTGGGTCTCGCGGCGTACTTCCTCCTGGCCGAGGACGGTACCCGCGCCGACGACCTCGAGGTCGAGGGCATGGACGGCGCGAAGCCCTCGGTGGACCAACTCGCCCTCGCGGCCGGCGGCCTGCTCGTGGGTGCGGTCGTGCTGTCGCTGACCTCGCTGGCCGGACTCATGCCCGTGCGGATCTCGACCCAGCCCGTGGTTCTCGGCGGCCTCGGCACGACGCCGTGGTGGGTGCCCGCCGTCGTCATCGGCGCGGTCGCCACGGGGCTGGCGTATGTCGCCGGCATCGTCGCGATCAACCTGGTCGGCCCGACGCTCGCGTCCTTCCTCGGATTCTCCGAGGTCATCGCGTCCGGCGTGGTGGCCTGGCTGATGCTGGGGGAGGCGCTCACGCCCCTGCAGATCGCGGGTGCGGCGGCGATCGTCGCCGGCGTGATCGCCGTCAAGCGGGGCGAGCGGCGCGATCCGGACGAGTCCGGCCGGCCCGTCGCTCCAGCCAGTCCGCACGATGGATCTCGTACTCGACCCGTGCGTACGGCGTGAGGTCCGCGTCGCCCTCGTCGTCCAGGTCGACCTCGCCCTGCAACGACTCCCAGTCGAGCATCGCGATATCCAGTTGGGACATGCCCAGCCCGGCGAGGACGCGCCGCGACGCGAGGTTCGACCACGCCGTGGAGGCGTAGACGCGACCGGTGAGGCCGCGCCCGAAGGCGTGGTCCACCAGGGCGTGCGCCGCCTCGGCGCAGAACCCCCGTCGACGGTGCGCCTCCGCCACCGAGTAGCTCAACTCGAGGCCGCGCGCGCTGCTGTGCCGGGACGCGCGCAGCGCGATCCGGCCGAGCGTGCGGCGGGTGTGCCGGTCGACGATGTGGAACCGACCGTCGAAGACGGCGGACCCGGGGGTGCCGGCGGCAGGCGCGAGGTGGAGACGAGCCGTCTCGATGTGCGCCTGCAAATCACCCCTCACAGTGCACAGCGTATCCGCTCGGGCCGCGCGGGAGGCGCAGTTCCCGCGGGTGTCGCGACAGCGGAACGCCGATGGCTGCCATACTGTCCGGCGTGACGTACCGAATCGCTCTTGCCACCTCCGCGGCGCAGCCGGACCTCGACGACCGCGGCCAGGAGGTCCTCGCCGCCCTGCGCGCGGCCGGCCACGAGGCCGAGGCCGCCGTGTGGACCGACTCGAGTGTCGACTGGGAGCAGTTCGACGCCGTCGTGATCACCGGCGTGTGGGACTACGCGCAGCGCTACGACGACTTCCTCGGTTGGGCCTGGCGCGCAGCCGCGCAGTCGCTCGTACTCAATCCGGAGCCGCTCGTCCGCTGGTACGCCGACAAGCGCTACCTCGCCGACTACGCGTCCGAGGGCCTACCGATGGTCCCCGCGCAGTTCATCACCGTGCACGACGCCACGCTCGACCACGACTACCTCGGCGTCGATCACGTGGTCCGGCCCACGATCAGCGGAGGACTCGCCGAGGCCTTCCGGTTCGGCCCGGAGGATTCCGCGGCGAGCCGCGCGAAGCTGGAGGAGATCAAGGCGGCGGGGACGTCGGTCATGGTCTTCCCGTACGTCGGCGAGGTCGGCAGCGTCTCGCTCGTCTACATCGGCGGCGAGTACAGCCACGCCTTCGGTCGTGATCTGGCCGCCGAGGTGAACGCGGAGCCCGCGGAGGGGCGTCCCGTCGAAGTGCTCTCCGATGTCGAGCCGACGGCGGCCGAGCGCGAGGTCGCCGACGCCGCGCTCAAGCCCATCGACCCCGCCAACCCGCCGCTGTACGTGCGGGTCGACCTCGTCCGTACCCCGGAGGGTGACCCGCTGATCCTCGAGGTCCAGGTCGTCCAGCCCGATCTGCATCTCGAGCGCGTCGAGAACGGTGCGGTGAAGTTCGCCGAGGCGATCGTCGCCCGGATCGCCTCGACGAAGGCCTGATCGGCACCGTCGTACCACGTCAGAAGCCTCCGCCCGGACACCGGGCGGAGGCTTCTCGCGTTCGAGGGGTTGCCAACCGGACTATCGCGATATATCATGAACGCATCGGGTTGCGAAACATGTGACCCCCTACCGAAAGGAGTGCCACCATGCGTAGGCACATTCACGATGAGCGCTTCGATGCACGATTCCGCAACAGCGGCTTCCCGTCCGAGTGCGGCCCCGGAGAGGGCCGCGGCGAAGGTCGTGGCCGCGGTCGTGGCCGTGGATTCGGCCCGGGCGGACCGGGATTCGGCCCTGAGGGGTTCGGCCCCGGCGGCCCCGGTTTCGGTCCCGGTGGACCCGGACCGTTCGGCCCGGGCGGCCCCGGAGGCCACCGCGGTCGCGGACGGGGGCGCGGCCGTCGCGGCGTCCAGCGCGGCGACGTCCGGATCGCTGTGCTCCGACTCCTGGAGACCGAGCCGATGCACGGCTACCAGATCGTCTCCTCCATCGAGGAGCGCACGGCGGGGGCCTGGAAGCCCAGCCCCGGCGCCATCTATCCCACGCTCAGCCAGCTCGAGGACGAGGGGCTGATCACCATCGAGCGGGAGAACGGCCGCAAGGTCGCCACGCTCACCACCGCGGGCCGCGAGTACATCGAGAGCGCGCTCGCCGACGCACCTGACCCGTTCGCCGGCTTCGACGGCGGCTCGGCCGAACGCGGCCACCTCCGCGAGACCTTGCGCGAGCTGCACGAGGTCACCCGGCGCGTCGCCCGCACCGGCGATCCCGAGCAGACCGCCGCGGTCGACACCATCCTCGGCGACGCGATCAAGCAGGTCTACCTGCTGCTCGCCGGCGTGGACCGCACGCCCCCCGCGGCCGCGGAGGCGGCTACTGAGGCTGCTGATCCGGACGACGAGCAGTAGTCACCCGGTGCGCGCGGGTCAGGTCCGGCACCAGCCGGACGGGGGCACCGGGATGAATCTCCCGGTGCCGCTCGGCCGGTAGCTCGGCCACCAGGTCGACGGTGCCGTCCGCCCCCGCGGGGGCGACGCTGCTGGTCACCCGGCAGCGCCCGCCCGCCACACTCACCTCGACGACGGTGCCGGACAGTCCGGCACCGTCGTCGTTCGCGGCGACGAGGTCGAGGTCCGCCGGCCCGAACACCCACGCCCCGTCGCCGTCCGGCAGCAGGTTCATCCCCGCCAGCCGGGCGGCGAACGGCGTCGCGGGGGAGAGGAGGAGATCGGCGGCGGGCCGCTGGTCGGCGATGCGGCCGTCCTCAAGCACGGCCGCCTGGTCGGCGAGGGCCACGACATCGGCCGCGTCGTGGGTGATGAGCACGCAGGTGCGTCCGTCGAGCAGGGAGCGCAGAACCGACCGGACCTCGGCCCGGGCGCCCACGTCGAGCGCGGAGAGCGGCTCGTCGAGCAGGAGGACCTTCGGCTCGGCCGCGAGGGCCCGGGCGAGCGCGACCCGCTGCGCCTGGCCGCCGCTGAGCTCGTGCGGGCGCCGGTTCCGCAGCTGTGCGGCGCCCACGGCCTCGAGCCAGTGGTCGGCCGCGGCCGCCGCGGCCCGGCGGTCCGCCCCCGCGCTGCGCGGCGCGAAGGCCACGTTGGCATGCACGCGCAGGTGCGGGAACAGTCGCGCGGTCTGGCCGAGCAGTGCCACTTTCCGACGGTGCGCCGGTACCCACCGCCCGGCACCGTCGAAGACGGTCTCGCCGGCGACGACGACGCGGCCGGCGTCCGGCCGGACCAGCCCCGCCACGGCGTCGGCGACGGTCGACTTCCCGGTCCCGTTGGGGCCGAGGAGGGCGAGGGTCTCGCCGCCGGGCACGGTGAACCGGGCGTGCACGCCGCGCTCGCGCACCTCGACGTCCGCCTGCAGGCCGGGGGTCACTGGCGCCACGCCCGCACCCCGTACACCGCCGAGACGATCACCGCAGCCGCGGCCAGGAGCACCAGCGACAGCGCCACCGCGGCCTGCGGATCGGTCTCGTTGCGCAGGTAGATCTCCAGCGGCAGCGTCCGCGTGGTGCCCGCGAGCGAGCCGGCGAAGGTGAGCGTCGCCCCGAACTCGCCGAGCGCCCGCGCGAAGGTCAGCACCACGCCGGACGCGATGGACGGCAGCACCAGCGGGAGGGTGATGCGGCGCAGCACGATCGACGGCGAGGCGCCCAGGGTCGCGGCGGTCCGCTCGTAGTCGGTGCCGAGGGTGCGCAGCGCGCCCTCCACGGCGAGTACCAGGAAGGGCAGCGCGACGAAGGCCTGGGCCAGGACCACGGCCACCGTCGTGAACGCGATGTGCCCGCCGATCCCGCCGTACTGGCCCACCAGGCCGCGGCGGCCGAACGCGTAGAGCAGCGCGATGCCGCCGACCACAGGGGGCAGCACCAGCGGCAGCAGGACCAGGGGGCGCAGCACGCCGACCAGCCGGGATCGGCTGCGGGCCAGGATCACCCCGAGCGGGACGCCGAGCACGATGCAGACCAGAGTCGCCGCGAACGAGGTCTGCAGGGACAGGACCAGGGCGGTTCGGGAGTCCTCCGAGGTGACCAGCTCCCCGAACCGCGGCCAGTCGACCTTCGCCACGACGCCGATCAGTGGCACGAGCACGAAGGCCGCACCGACCGCGGCCGGGACGACGATCCAGCGGGGGAACGCCCCGTCGACGCCGGGAGCGGACCGAGCGGGCCGGTTCAGCTGGGCGTCCCGAAGCCGGCCGCCGCCAGGGCCGCCCGGCCCTCGGGGCCGCGGACGAATGCGACGAACTCCTTCGCGCCCGCGGAATTCTTGGCGGCCGTCAGCGGCGCGATCGGATAGACGTTGACGGCACCGTCGGCCTGCGGGAAGTCGACCGACCCGACGGCGCCGTTGGTGCCCTTGACGTCCGTCTTGTAGACCAGACCCGCGTCGGCCTGCCCGTGCCGGACCTTGGCGAGCACGCTCGAGACGGAGTCCTCCTCGCTGACGGGGTGCAGCGTCACGTCGGCGGCCTTGGTCACCTTGGCGGTCGCCGTGCCGCACGGCACCGGCTGCGCGCACACCACGACGCTGACGCCCGGCTTGGTCAGGTCGGCGAGCGAGGTGACGCCCTTCGGGTTCCCGGGGGCGGTGGCGATGGTGAGGACGTTGGTGGCGAAGGGCTGCGGGTCGGTGACCAGCGACGCCGTCCTGGCCTTGTCCATGGTGGGGGTGTCCGCGGTGGCGAAGACATCGGCGGGCGCGCCCTGCGTGAGTTGCGCGAGCAGTCCCGACGACCCGCCGAAGGAGAACTTGACCGTGGTGCCGGGGTGCTTCGCGCGGAACTCGGAACCCAGCTTCTCGAAGGTGGCCTGCAGGCTGGCTGCGGCGTACACGATCACGGTGCCGCCCGAGCCGCCCGAGCCGCCCGAGCCGGCCGCGGCGGACGAGGGGGCGGAGGCGCCGTCGCCCGAGGTCGAGCAGGCGGTGAGGCTTGCAGCGAGCACCGCGGCGGTCAGAAGTCGTGTGGCGCGCATCGCATCTCCCGGTACTGGGTGGCCGCTGGGTCGTGATCGACAATAGCCCGATGAACAATCATGAGGTGCTGGTCCCGATGCGCTGGTCGGACATGGACGCGTTGCAGCACATCAACAACGTGTCGATGCTGCGGCTGCTGGAGGAGGCGCGCATCCGGTTCATGATGCGATTCGGCTCCGGACCCGATACGGACCGGGTCACGATGTTCGTCGCGCACCAGGAGATCGACTACGTCCGCCCGCTGCTGTACTCGCTGGAGCCCGTGCGGATCCTCATGCGCGTCACCAGGATCGGCCGGTCGGGCTTCGACCTCGGCTACGAGGTGCTCGGTGCGGACGGACAGACGGCCGCGCTGTCGGAGACATCGATGGTCGTGGTCGACGGTGCCGCGTCCGGCCGTCCTGCGACCATCCCGGAGGCGCTGCGCGCCCAGCTGGAGCCGCTCCTCGGCGAGCCCGTGGGCTTCCGCCGCCGCCGCTGAGTTCGAGTTCGGGATCAAGTTTCCCGCGTGTGCCGGTCAGCCGTGCAGTTTGTTGATGTCGTCGAGCGTCTCGCAGTAGGTGAGCTCGCCCAGTGACATGCGCGTGTACACCTCGTTCGATGCCTTCGTGAACGCGTCGTCCATACCGCCGTTCTGGGCGAACAGGGTTGACCGAGCTTGGTACGGCGCGTCGAATGTCTTGCTGATTTCTTCGGTGTCGTTGGTGAATGAATCGGGGAACACGGGAAGATGTTTTGCGTTGTCCGCCGACAGCGCCATCGGTGTCGTGATGCCGTAACGATGTTCGAGCGTGCAGTTGACCTGGAGAAATACCATCAACTGCTCACCATGGTTCTTCACGTCCCCGAGTTCCTTGACCGCTGCCGCAGCGATTGCGGCGTTCGACATTGACGGCGAGAACGGTTGCAGGGCTGCAATGCCCTTCCCGGGCTTCGTATCTCCGCCGGAGCTCCCGATGCCCGTCGCCGGTGTCGTGCCGCAGGCGGCCGTGCAAGCCATGGCGGCCCCGATGACCGTTGCGCCGGCGATGGCCCTCGACGCAGTGACAATGAACGACATGAACGCCTTTCCTGACTTGGCGGGCACCGTGCCTACCCACAGCATGCACACATGACACGGTCCCAGAAGTCGCGGAGGCCGCGCAGTCCCCTGTTCGGATGAATCCGGCCCCGAATGCAACTACCGATTCGTTACCCGGCTCCGGGACGGACCATCGCCGCGAGGTAGCGCTTCGTCATGACCGACTGCAGGAGGCGGCCGACGGGCGCGCCCAGGCGGGTGTACCAGCGCCCGGGGCGGGAGAAGGCGCTCACGACCGCGACCACGGCACCGTCGGGTCGCAGCTCGACCGAGAAGAGCTCCTCCCCGCTCTCGGGGTGCCCGGGCAGCGTGCCGTAGGCGAAGCCGGCCCGGTCGGGCTCGTCGACGACGTACACGACGCGGCAGGGGATGCGGATGGGGCCGAACAGCGGCGTCGACAGCTCCAGAACGGTGCCCACGTCGGCACGCGGCGTGCTCGCCCGCACTCGCATGCCCGCACCGCGCTGCATGCCGTAGCCGAGGATCGAGTCCCGCACGGCCGCGAAGTCCGCCGGGCCCTGCCCCACGACGCGCTCGGCCCGGACGGCGTGCGCGTCGGGCGGCGGGGTGGCCCGCGTCGCGCCCACCTCGGGGTAGGTGAAGGGGGCCCGCGCCAGTGCCTCGAGGTCCGTCATACCGCCCGACGGTACGCCGTCGTCCCGGGCCGGGCGGACGGTCACCGTCGGGCCAGGCGGGCCGCCGCGACGGCCCCGACGACCCCGGACGCGATCACCGCGACGCCGTGCCAGCCCGTGAGGGTGACGGACTCCTGCAGCACGGCCGCGCCGAGGACGGCGGCGCAGAGCGGCTCGGCGAGCGTGATCGCCGGCAGCGACGCCGAGATCGGTGCGGGCTGGAAGGCCCGCTGCTGCAGGTACATCGCGCCGATCCCGCACAGCACCAGGAGGTAGAGCCGCCAGTCGCTCAGCAGCCGGACGGTGTTCGCGAGGAACTCCGCGTGCTCGTAGGACGTGAGCACCGGCTTGGTGAGCACCGTCGCGACGCCGAACAGCGCGCCCGCGGCGACGCCGAAGGACAGCGCCCGCGCAGACCCGGGCAGCGTCCGGACCAGCCCGATCCCCGCGGTGCCCGCCGCGCCGACTCCCACCGCGATGAGCGCGGGCAGCCAGGTGGCGCCCGGGGCGTCCGGCACGCCGTCGGTGGGCTGCCCCGCGACGAGGAACGCAGCAAGCGCCACGGCGAGGACTGCCGCCCAGGTCCACTCCCGGCCCGTGACCCGGGTGTGATTGAGCAGCGCCGAGATCGGCAGCGCGAACAGCAGCGCCGCGACGATGAGCGGCTGCACCACGAGCACCGGACCCAGCGCCAGCGCCCAGGCCTGGAAGGCGTAGCCGCCGAGGTCACCGAGGAGGCCCAGCCACCAGCGGGGCCGCCGGATCAGCTCGGCGATGAGCGAGGAGCCCTCGTCGACGCTCGCAGCCTCCGTCTGCTGGGCGGCGGATCCGCAGGCGAAGAGGAAGGCGGCGACGAGGGCGAGGACGATCGAGGCGGCGGTGGCGGACACGCGTGAAATCTACGCTCGGTGGCGGTGCGCGATGTCGGGCACGCTACGTTGAGTTCATCATCGGCGGCTGAAGGAGTGAGTGTGGCGAAGGTCGAGAGCCGGATCGAGATTCCTCTTCCGCCGGACACGGCGTGGGAGAAGGCGGCGGACCTCGAGACGCTCCCGCAGTGGGTGACCCTGCACGAAGGGTGGCGCGGTCCGCTGCCCGAGCTCGCTCAGGGGGCGCGGATCGCCTGCGTGCTCAAGGCGAAGAACTTCCGCAACCGGGTCGAGTGGGTCATCACCGAGTACGACCCGCCGCGGCGGCTGGTGCTCGACGGCAAGGGTGTGGCGGGCACGAAGTACAAGCTGACCGTGAGCATCGAGCCGTCCGGCTCGGGCTCGACGGTGGCCCTGCGCGCCGACCTCGGCGGCGCGCCCCTGTTCGGGCCGATCGGGGCGACGGTGGCACGGGCGCTCAAGGGCGACATCGAGGAATCGCTGCAGCGGTTCCAGCGGATGTTCGCCGAGCAGTAGGCGAAGCGCGGGCGACGGAGAGGACGGGCGGGTGGAGCTCACGGATCTGGTCGGGGCCGCGGTCCGCGGCGGCCTGAGCTGGGGCTCCGACACGCTCGCGCGGTTGCGGCAGCGCGCGGGCATGGACGGTCCCCGGCCCTGCGACGCGCTGATCCTCGACGTCGACGACACGCTGGTCGACACGTCCGCGGCGATGCGCTCCGCGGCGCGGGCGGCCGCGCTCGAGGTGTGGCCGGAGTCGGGCGCCGCCGCGCGGGAGGCCTTCGCGGAGCATTTCCTCACCGACCCGAGCGGCATCTTCGCCCGGTACACCGCCGGGGAGCTGCGGTTCCACGAGATGCGCAAGGCCCGGATCGCGGCCGCGGCGCAGGACCTCGGGCTGCTGTGGGAGCCGCGGCGCTACCGCCGGTACTGCAGCGGTTTCGACCCTGCCTTCGCGGCGGCGCAGCGGCTCTTCCCGGACGCGATGCCGGCGGTGCAGGCCGCGGAGCGGTGGGGGATCACCGTCGTACTCCTCACGAACTCGTCGACGGCCGCCACCCGGATGAAGCTCCAGGTCCTCGGCGTGTCCGATCGGTTCCCGCACGTCGTCACCACCGACACCCTGGGGATCGGCAAACCCGATCCCGGGGTGTTCCTGCACGCGTGCGAGCTCGCGGGTGCGGCGCCGGCGGACTGCGTCGCCGTGGGCGACAGCTACGCGAACGACGTGGCGGCGGCCCGAGCCGCCGGACTGCGCGCCCTGTGGCTCGACCGGGCCGGAACCGGCCTCGGCGGCGAGCCGCCGTCGATCCGCTCGCTGGCCGAGCTACCTGCGGCGTTGACCCGGGCTCTCTGACCTGTCGGACGCTCGTGTTAGAACTGCGCACATGCTCACCGTGCACCGTTCCGAACGCGGCGACGTCCTCGTGGACGCGCTGGCGGACGTGCTCGCGGTGCCCGCAGCCGACCCGTTCCGCCCGGAACTGATCGCGGTCCCGGCACGCGGGGTGGAGCGCTGGATCATCCAGGGATTGGCCTCCCGGCTCGGCATCGCCGCGAACATCGAGTTCCCCACTCCCGCCGCGCTGGTCGCCGAGGCGGTGGCTGCGGCCTCGGGCATCGCGCCGGACGACGACCCGTGGCGCGGGGAGCGGCTGGTGTGGCTCGTTCTCGCGGCAATCGACGAGATGGCCTTCGAGCCCGCCGGCGCGGTCCTCGCCCGGCACCTCGGCGTGGTCCGTCCAGGGGGCTGGGCCGCGCAGCCCGGGCACCGTCCCCGGCGGCGGTACCCCACCGCGGAGCTGCTCGCGGGCCTGCTGCGCTCCTACAGCGCGAACCGGCCCGGCATGCTGGTGGACTGGGCGGCGGGCCGCGACACCGACGGCATCGGCGGGGAGCTGCCGGAGGACCTGTGCTGGCAGGCCGAGCTCTTCCGTCGGGTCCACGGTCTCGCCGGGGTGCCCAGTCCCGCCGAGCGGCTCGACGACGCGTGCGCGCGGCTGCGGGCCGAACCGGGCATCGTCGACCTGCCCGAGCGGCTGTCGGTCTACGGTCCCACGCGCCTCCCCGCCGACCAGGCGGCCGTCCTCGCGGCGCTCGCCGCGGGTCGCGAGGTGCACCTGTGGCTCCCGCATCCGAGCCCGGCCCTCTGGGCCGAGCTGTCCGACGGTGCCGCCCCGTCCGCCGGGCCCGTGCCCCGCACCGCGGGCGGCCCGACCGCGACGAACCCGCTGCTCGCGTCCCTCGGGCGCGAGGCGCGGGAGTTGCAGGAGCGCGTCGCTCCGCTGACCGACGCCGACGTGCACCACCCGACGCCGGCCCGTCCCGCCACCCTCCTCGGCAGCCTGCAGTCGGGTATCGCCGACGATGCCCCGCTCGCCGGCGGTCTCACTGCGGACGGCTCGATCGAGTTCCACGCGTGCCACGGCCCGGCGCGCATGATCGAGGTGCTCCGGGAGCGGCTGGTCCGGCTGTTCGAGGACGATCCGACGCTGCAGCCGCGCGAGGTCCTCGTCACCTGCCCGGACATCGAGACCTACGCGCCGCTCATCCGGTCCGCGTTCGGCCAGGCCGTGGTGGGCTCCGGCGGTCCCGGCCCGGCGGGGGAGGCGATGCACCCGGCCCAGCGGCTGCGGGTGCGCCTGGCGGACCGGGCGCTGCGGTTCACCAACCCGCTGCTCGACGCGCTGGTCACGGTCCTCGAGCTCGCCGACGGTCGCGCCACCGTCGCCGAGGTGCTCGACCTGGCCGCTACCGAGCCGGTGCGGCGCCGGTTCCGGTTCACCGACGCCGACATCGAGCGGCTCCGCGAATGGGCCGGTCCCTCCGGCGCCCGCTGGGGCCTCGACGAGGGGGCGCGCGAGCGCTACGGGCTGCGCGGCTTCCCGCAGAACACGCTCGCCACCGCGCTGGACCGGATCGTGCTCGGCGTCGTCGCTGACGAGACCGACGGCCAGTGGCTGGGCCTGGGCCTGCCGCTGGACGATGTGGACTCCACCGATATCGACCTCGTCGGCCGGTTCGCGGAGTACCTCGACGTGCTCACCCGCGCGACCACGGAGAGCCGTGGCCGCAGGCCCGCTCGGGACTGGGCGGAATCGCTGCAGCGGCTGGTCGGCGAGATCGGGGCCGTGCCCGCCGCGGACGCGTGGCAGGTGACGCAGGCCGGCCGCGAGCTGACGGCTGCCCTGCGCGACGGCTCGGACCGTGACCTGACGCTGACCGAGGTGCGCGCCATGCTGGGTTCGCGGCTCTCGGCCAAACCCACGCGGGCCAACTTCCGCACCGGCGAGCTCACGGTGTGCACGCTGGTGCCGATGCGGTCGGTGCCGCATCGTGTGGTGGTGCTGCTGGGCCTGGACGACGAGGTCTTCCCACGGTCCACGCGGTACTCCGGCGACGACGTCCTGGGGCGTGCGCCGTGCGTCGGGGAGCGGGATCCCCGCGCCGAGGACCGCGAGCTCTTCCTCGACGCGGTCACCAGCGCCACCGACCGACTGCTGGTCTTCTACACGGGTGCGGACCCGGTCAAGGGCACGCTGCGCCCACCGGCGGTCCCCGTCGCCGAACTCCGCGACGCGGCGCGGGCCCTGCTCGCCGACCCGGAGGCCGAGGCCGGGGACGGCGCGGACGGCGAGGGCTCGGAGATCCCGGGGCTCGAGTTCCGGCATCCGTTGCAGCCCTTCGACCCCGGCAACTTCGACCCGGGCCGGTTCGGACTCGGCGCGCCCTTCTCGTACGACCCCGCCGCCTACGCGGGCGCCAGGGCCGCGGCATCCACACCGGAGCCGGTCCAGCCCTTCCTCGCCGCGCCGCTGGCCGCGTCCGCCGTCGAGGACGTCGACCTCGATGCGCTGGTGCGGTTCTGCGAGCACCCCGTCAAGGCCTTCCTCCGCCAGCGGCTCGGCTTCACCGTGCCCGATCAGGACGACGAGCTGGCCGAGGCGCTCACGATCGCCCCGGACGGCCTGCAGCAGTGGGACATCGGCGAGCGGATGCTCGTCTCCGCGCTCGCGGGGACGCCGCCCGAGCGGTTCGCGGCCGCGGAGATGCGGCGCGGCACGCTGCCGCCCTTCGCCCTCGGCTCGGCCGTCCTCGACCGGGTCGCGGCCGACGTCGCCGACCTGGCCCGGGTCGCGGGCCCACATCTGGTCGGTGCCGCCGCCACCATCGACATCGGCGTCGACCTGGGCGGCGGGCGCAGGCTCGTCGGGTCCGTCCCGGCCGTCCGTCCCGACGGGGTCGTGCGTGCCTCGTTCAGCAAACTCGCGGCCAAGCACCGGGTCTCGGCGTGGGTGGCGCTGCTCGCGCTCGCCGCCGGGGGGTACGAGGAGCGCTCCGCCCTCGTCCTGGGGCGCGGGTACCGGGGCGTCTCGGCGTCGCGGCTCGCGGCCCCCGCCGATCCGGTCGCGGAGCTGCGTGCGCTGGTGGACCTGCGGGACCGCGGGCTCGCCGAGCCGCTGCCGCTGTTCCCCAAGTCCTCTCCCGCATACATCACGACCGCGCTCGGCGGCAAGAGTACGAAGATCTCGCTGGACGCTGCGCGCGCCGAGTTCGACGGGAAGTTCGGCGACGGGACGGACCGGTCCATCCGGTACGCGCTGGGCGAGTCCGCGTTCGACGACGCGCTCGGCCCGCCGCGGGGCACCGAGGCGGAGTTCTCCCGCGCGGGAACGCGGTTCGGCGCGCTCGCCGCGCGACTGTGGGTGCCGCTGCTGACGCACGAGGAGTTGTCATGACCGCCCGCGAACCGGTGCTCGGCGTGACGCCGTTCGAGCTCACCGGGCCGCTGCCCACGGGCGGCGCCACCACCGTGCTCGAGGCGAGCGCCGGCACCGGCAAGACCTACGCGATCGTCGGGCTGCTCACCCGGTACGTCGCCGAGGGCGTCGCCGAGCTGGGGGAGATGCTGCTCATCACCTTCTCCCGCGCAGCCACCCAGGAACTGCGCGAACGCGCCCGTGCGCGGCTGCTCTCCGCCGAACGTGCCCTGCGGGACCCGCAGGCCGCCCGCACCGCCGGCGACGAGCTGATCCGGCACCTCGCGGCCGCGGATCCCGGTGAGGTCGCGCTGCGGCACCGCCGGCTCGTCGCGGCCCTGTCCGATTTCGACTCGGCCACCATCACCACCACGCACGGCTTCTGCCAGCGGATGCTCGACGCGCTCGGCCTCGCCGGCGACCTGGAGCCCGGGGTCACTTTCGTCGAGGACATCGGCGATCTCGTCCAGGAGGTCGCCGAGGACGCCTATCTGGCGATGTTCGCCGGGCGGCCGCGGCCGCCCTTCCCGCTGCCGATCGCGCTGCAGTTCGCCCGCACCGTCGTCGCGAACCCCCGCGCGGCGATCACCCCGCGCGACGCCGCGGAGGGCTCCGATGTCGCGGCGCGGGTGCAGTACGCGGCGGCGGTACGACAGGAGGTCGAGCGCCGCAAACGGGCGGGCAGGCTCCGCGACTTCGACGACCTGCAGGGACTGCTCCGCGACGCGCTCACCGACCCGGCCCACGGACAGCGGGCCTGCGCGCGGCTCCGCGAGGCCTATTCGGTCGTCCTCGTCGACGAGTTCCAGGACACCGACCCCGTCCAGTGGGACATCCTGCACGCCGCCTTCCACGGCAGCCGCACGCTCGTGCTGGTGGGCGACCCGAAGCAGGCCATCTACGCCTTCCGCGGCGCGGAGGTCTACAGCTACCTCGAGGCGTCGAAGGCCGCCACCACGCATCAGGCGCTGGACGTGAACCGCCGTTCCGACGGACCGCTCGTCGATGCGCTGCAGCACCTGTACGGCGATGTGGCGCTGGGCGACTCGCAGATCGTGGTGGGCCGGGTCAGTGCGCACCACCCGGACTCCCGGCTCGACGGTCCGCCGCTGCGGCTGCGGTACCTCGGGTCGAACGGCGTGGGGCCCAAGACCCAGTACGGGACGCCGAAGGTGCCCGGCGTGCGCCGGGCAGTGCTGCGGGACGTCGCGGCGGACATCGTCCGGACCCTGGTCGCCGAGGAGAGCTACGACTCCGCGGACGGGCCGCGGGCGCTGCAGCCGCGCGACATCGCCGTGCTGGTGCGTAAGAACGAGCACATCGCCGAGCTGCAGGTGCTGCTGCAGGGCCTCGGCGTCGCGGCGGTCGCCGCGGGCGGCGCCAGCGTGTTCACCACCGCGGCCGCCGTCGACTGGCTGCGGCTGCTGCAGGCCCTGGAGAACCCCGGCCGCGGCGACCGGGCCCGCCTGGCCGCGCTCACCCCGCTGTTCGAGTTCACCGCCCGCGACCTCGACGAGCGCGGCGACGAGCTGGTCTCCGAGATCAGCGGCCGGCTGCGGACCCTCGCGGGGGTCTTCGCCCGCTCGGGGTTCGCCGCGATGTTCGACGCGCTGGCCACGCGGTCGCGGTTCGACGAGCGGATGCTCGGCCGGATCGGTGGCGAGCGCACGCTCACGGACCTGCGGCACGTCGCCGAACTGGTGCAGCACGCCACCGTCGCCCACGGACTGGGGCTGGGCGCCGCGACCCGGTGGCTGGCCGAGCGGATCGCCGACCCGGGCCGCGGCGGCACCGCCGACCCGGCGCGCCGGCTCGCGACCGACACCGAGGCCGTGCAGCTCATGACGGTCCACGCCAGCAAGGGCCTGCAGTTCCCCGTGGTGTACCTGCCCTTCGCGTGGGACTCCTTCGGCGGCTTCGGGGACCGGGAGACCTTCACCTTCCACGACGAGGGTGAGCGGCTGGTCGACGTCGGCGGCAAGGACGCGCCGGGCTACGGACAGCGGCTGGCCGTCTCCCGCGAGGAGGACGCGGCCGAGGAGCTGCGCCTGCTCTACGTGGGCGCCACGCGGGCGCAGTCGCGGCTGGTCCTGTGGTGGGCGCCGAGCACCACCACGAAAGGATCGCCCCTGCACCGGCTGCTGTTCTCCGAGGTCGGCGGCGGCCGCGTGCCGCCGGAGCAGGCACCCATCCCGCACGACGACGAGACCGGCGCGCGGCTGCGGGAGTGGGCGGCGCCCGTCGGGGCGGCGGTGTCGATCGAGGCCGTGGACCTGTCCGCCCCCGCGCCGCCGCAGTGGCGGCCCCCGTTCGCCGGCTTCCCGGAGCTGGTGCTCGGCCGTGCCGAGCGCCGGATCGATCCCACCTGGCGGCGCACGAGCTACTCCGCGCTCACCGCGGATGCCGCGCACGGCCCCGCGGAGGCCGCCCCGGACACCGGCAGCGAGCCGGACGAACCGGGCGTCGCCGACGAGCCGCTGGACGAACCCATGGCCGAGGCCGCGGCGCCGGGCGGCGCGGGCGGCGCACCGTCGTCCCTGATGAACGGGCTGTCCGGCGGGGCCGTGTTCGGCACCCTGGTGCACGAGATCCTCGAGCACGTCGACACGGGCGCCCCGGACCTGGAGGTCGAGGTGCGCACGCGGTGCCGTGAGGCGGCCGAGTTCGGCGCGGTGCCCGACGATCCCGCGGTGCTGGCGGCGGCGCTCGTCGCGGTGCTGCGCACGCCACTGGGAGCCGGCGATCTGGCGGGGCTGACCCTCGCCGGGGTCGCGCCCGGCGATCACCTCGCCGAGCTCGACTTCGAGCTCCCGCTCGGCACCGACGACGGCGCGGCGGCCACGCTGGCGCAGATCGCGGATCTGCTCGACGAGCACGTGCCCGCCGACGATCCGCTGGCGCCCTACGCGGAGCGGCTGCGTGCGGTGCCGGGTGCCGCGCTGCGCGGGTACCTCACCGGCAGCATCGACTCGGTGCTCCGGGTCACGGGCCCCGACGGCACCGTCCGCTACACGGTGGTCGACTACAAGACCAACCGGCTCGCGCGCGGCGACCTCACGACCGCCGACTACACCCCCGAGGCGATGGCGCGCGAGATGATCTCGTCGCACTACGTGCTGCAGGCACTGCTGTACTCGGTCGCGCTGCACCGGTTCCTGACGTGGCGGGTACCCGGGTACCGGCCGCAGACGCACCTCGGGGTGGTGCAGTACCACTTCGTGCGCGCCATGATCGGTCCCGAGACCCCGGCCGGCGCCGGGGTCTTCGAATGGCATCCGCCCGCTGAGCTCGTCACCGCGGTGTCCGACGCGCTGGCGGGAGGCGCGTCATGACCGCTGCCGAGAAGACCCTGCTGCAGATCTTCGCCGACGCGGGCGTCCTGGGCCCGGCCGACGTGCACGTCGCGGCCGCGCTCGGCCGCCTCGGCGGCGAGCGCGACGAGTCGGTGCTGCTGGCCGCCGCGCTCGCCACCCGCGCCGTGCGGCTCGGGTCGGTGTGTCTGGAGCTCTCTCGCCTGCGGGACGTCGCCGTCGACGGTGACGGCGAGGTCGACGTGGATGCGCTTCCGTGGCCCGCCGACGGTGCCGTGCGGGAGGCCCTGCGCCGCAGCCCGCTCGTGGTGGGCGGCGCGGCCGGCCCGCTGCGGCCGCTGCGACTGGTGCGCGACGAGCTGCTCTATCTGGACCGGTACCACCGCCAGGAGGAGACGGTGCGCGCCGTGCTCGACGCGCGCGGGGGCGCCGCGCCGGGCGTGGACGTCGCGCGCCTGCGCCAGGGCCTGCGGGAGCGGTTCCCCGAGCCGGGCCCGGACCGGCAGCGGCTCGCGGCCGCCGCGTCGGTGCTCGGGCAGACGACGGTGCTCGCCGGCGGACCCGGCACGGGCAAGACCTACACGGTCGCGCGGATCCTCGCGCTGCTCTTCGACCAGCACGGACCGGAGCTGCGGGTCGGGCTCGCCGCGCCCACGGGGCGAGCGGCAGCGCAGCTCGCCGGCGAGGTCCGCGCCCAGGGCGCTGAGCTCGGCCTGCCGCGGGAGATCCCAGCGCTGACGATCCATCGCATGCTCGGCTTCAAGCCGGGCAACGCCAGCCGGTTCCGGCACGATGCGGCCAACCACCTGCCGTACGACGTGGTGGTCGTCGACGAGACCTCGATGGTCTCGCTGACCATCATGTGCCGGCTGCTGGAGGCGCTGCGGCCCGAGGCCAGGCTCATCCTCGTGGGCGACCCCGACCAGCTGGCGTCGGTCGACGCGGGCGCCGTCCTCGGCGACCTGGTGGCGCGCGGGGTGACCACGGCGCCGTCGCCCGAGCTGGAGGCGCTGTTGGCCGACGAGCAGGCGCGTACGGGCGGTGACGAAGAGGTCCTCGACGAGGCGGAGCTGCGCGACGCGCGCCGGGGCGTGGTCCGGCTGCGCCGCGGCCGCCGGTTCACGGGCGCGCTGGGCGAACTCGCCGACGCGGTGCGCCGGGGTGACGCCGACCGGGTGATCGAGCTGGCGCGCGACGGCGGGGGCGGCGCGATCGAGTGGTGCGCGCCGGACGATGTCGAGGGCCTGCGCGCCGACGTCCGGACGGCGAGCGCAGCCACCGTCGCCGCTGCGCGTTCGGGCGACGCGGCGGCGGCGTCGAGCGGGGTGCAGCAGCACCGGGTGCTCTGCGCGCACTCCGAGGGGCCGTCCGGCGTCACGCGATGGGCGCAGCTCGCCGAGGAGTGGGCGGGCGCCCGCAGCGCAGGAGCGGGCTGGTACGCCGGGCAGCCGCTGCTCGTGACCGCGAACGACTACGACACCAAGGTCTACAACGGCGACGTCGGCGTGGTGATCGCCCACGACGGCGACCCGTCGGACCTGCGGGCCGCGTTCGCCCGCGGCGCGGACGTGGCGCTGCTGTACCCGAACCAGCTGGTCGCGGTCCGCACGGTCTACGCCATGACGATCCACCGCAGCCAGGGCAGCCAGTACGACGCGGTGACGGTGGTGATCCCGCCCGCCGATTCGCGCCTGCTCACCCGCGAGCTGCTCTACACCGCCATCACCCGTGCCCGGCGCAAGGTCCGGCTGCTCGGCGGCGAGGACGCGCTGCGCGCCGGCGTGCAGCGGCAGGTGTTGCGCGCGAGCGGCCTCCGGGGTGAGGGTGGGGCATGACCGAACGCAGGCGCGTGCTCATCCAGGGCGCCGGGGCGGTCGCCGCCGCCGCGGGTGCCCTGCTCTCGGGGACCGGCGCCGAGGTCCGGGCGGCCTCGCGACGCGACGGGGTGATCCTCACGGCCGTCGCGCCCGACGGTGCCGTCACCCACGTGCCGGTGGTGGACTACGCGCAGGTCGAGGCCGGCGAGGTGCGGGGCAGCGGTGCGCCGGGCGGGGTCGATCTCCTGGTTCTCACTTCCGCGCCCGGCGAGCTCGCCCCCGAGATCGCCACCGCGCTGGCCGCCGCCGAACCGGCGGCGATCGGCGTGACCAGCCCGGTGATCGGCGATGCCGCGATCGCGCAGCGGATGTTCCCCGGAGCGGAGGTCGCGAGGCTCGCGCCGGGCCTGCTCTCGTTCGCGACCTCGCGCGGTACCGAGACGCGGGCCGAGTACTGGGTGCCGCCGCTCGCCCCGGCGTTCGCCGCCGTCGCGGTCGACGGTGCGCCGGACCTGCCTCGGCGGCTCGCCGCGGACTATCCGAAGGTGGTCGGCCGGACGCCGGCGAAGGCGGCCGACGCCGTCGGCGTGCTGATGGTGCCCTATGCGGCCGAGCTGGCGGTCGTGGGCGGCGATTGGCCCACCTTCCTGCGTCGGCTCCGCCGTCCGGGTCGGGCGATGGCCGAGGCGATGCGCGCCGATATCGGGCTGCCGGTGTTCGCACCGCCGCCGATCGTGGTGCGGGCCGTGCTCCGGCAGGTGGACCGGACGGTGCCCTTCGACTTCCCCAAGTTCGCCGGCAACCACTTCGTCCGGCACGCCGAGCAGAGCCTGCGCATCCTCGACGCCTGGCGGGCCATGACGCCCCGTGTCACTCCCGCGCTGGATTCGCTCCGCGAGGACCTCGCCGCGGTGCTGTAGCCGACCCGCGGCCCGGTGTCAGGGCTGCACGAGCAGCCTGATCGGGTTGCCCTCGTGCCGCTCGAGCCGGTCGATGCCCGCCGCGATGTCCTCCAGCGGCACGATGCCGCTGATCGACCTCGACAGGTCGAGTCGGCCGAGCGAGACGAGCGTCGCGAGGGTCTCGATGTCGACGTTCTTGTAGCCGAGGTGACCGAACACCTGCTTGCGCGTCAGCCCCAGCATCGTCGTCGTCCCGACGGTCGGCTCCTGGTCGCTCATCCCCACGGAGATCAGGCGCCCGCCGACGGTGAGGTGGCTCAGCGCCTGCTCGAAGGTCGCCTTGAGACCCACGGCGTCGAACGCGACGTCGAGGCCCCGGCCTCCGGTGGCCTCGGCGATCTTCGCGCCGAGCTGCTCGTCGCGGGAGTCGAAGGCGTGGTCGGCGCCGAGCTCGAGTGCGCGCTTGAGCACCTCGGGATTGATGTCGACCGCGATGATCGGTGCGGCACCGACGAGGCGCGCCAGTTGCACGACGTGCGTACCGACCCCGCCCAGGCCCCACACGCCGACGGACTCGCCGATGCCGACCTTGCCGGTCCGCACGACCGCGCCGTACGGCGTCGACACCGCGTCGGCGAGGATCGCCGCCTGCTCGAGGGGGACGTTGTCCGGGACGCGGGTCAGCCCGGCGGCCTGGGCGACGGTGTACTCGGCCCAGGCGCCGTCGTAGGCGAACGCCATGATCTTGACCTGCGTGCAGTCGGCGAGGTTCCCGCGCCGGCAGTTCGGGCAGGTCGTGCACGGCCGGCCTGCGGCGACGATCACGCGGTCGCCCTCGGCCCAACCGGTCACCCCGGGCCCCAGCTTCGCGACCGTGCCCGACGCCTCGTGGCCCTGTGTGACCTCGGGGAGCATCGCCGGGAACGTGCCGTTGATGAGGCTCAGGTCGGAGTGGCAGATGCCGCAGAACGCGACCTTCACCAGCACCTCGCCGGGGCCGGGCTCGGGAATCGGTACGTCCTCGACACTGATCGTCCGGGTGTCGGCATGGAAGCGCTGTGCGCGCATGGTCGCGGTCATGTCTCCATCATGGGTGCGTGCCCGTCGGTTGGAGCGATTTCGGGACGTTCGCCCGAGGTACGGGTGGACTGGTCTGAAGGCCGACGTCAGCCCACGCTGCGCAGCGGATCGTGCTCCGCCATGAGCTTGTCGAGCCGGGCCTCGTCGACGCGGACGCGGATGCTGTTCGCCTCCTGCTGGTCGCGGATGACCTTGGCGAGGTTGAACGTACTGGTGATGAGGAAGAGGGCGCCCACGATGAGGAAGCCGCGCTGCCACGGGTCCACGGGCAGGTAGAAGGCGCCCACGAGCAGGGAACCCGCGGAAACGGCGAAGGCGATGGCGGACTGGATGAAGAAGGCTGCGGTGGGCTTCGGGGCCGATGCTGTACTGGTCATGGCCATCAGCCTGCCGCGTGCGGCGCGCCCGCGGATGCGTAGAAGTACTCGGTCCGCATGGGTAGTTCGCGCTGTGAAAGCGGCCACACGATTGGGCGCGACCGGCCCCGGGCTGGGATGGTTTCTGAGAGAAGATCGGCGGAGTTCTATCGCGGCGAAGGAGGTGCCATGACGACGGTCCTGATCCTCGCGATCCTCGCGGCGCTGGTCGGGGGCGCGATCTGCTTCCTGCTGGCCGCGCCCGGCCGCCGCGCCGCGCTACCCAGCCGGTTCCTCGTCGCGGCTCTGATCGGGCTGGTCGTGGGCGAGACGGTCTCGGTGCTCGCGCTGGGCGGCGCCGTCGAGGACCGGCTGCGCGCCGACGCCGTGTCCGCGGCCTCCGCCGCGCCCGCGGTGCGTGCCGCGCAGGCCGACCTCGACGCCGCCCGGGCCGATCGGGCCGCGCTCGACACCGCGGTCACGGAGGCGTCCACCCGGCGTGACCAGGCGCTCGTCGTGGCCCGCTGCGAGTACCGGCCGGGGCCCGCCTGCCCGCAGACCACGATCACCGGCGTGCCCGGTCAGGGGCCCGAGACCCGCACCGCCAACCAGCGGCTCGCGGCCGCGCAGACCGACCTCGACCGTGCGACCGCCGCCCGCGCTGCCCGGTCGCCGGCCCTCGACGCGCGGGTCGAGGGCGCGCGGTCCGACGCGCAGTCCGCACGGGAGGCCGCCGTCGCCGACGGGGACGACGGGATCGGCGCCCGATGGGTCGCGCTGAACGGCGTGACGGCGCACTCGCCGTCCGCCGCGGCGCTGCGGATCGCGATCGACCTCGTCTGCGTGGTGCTCGCGCTGCTGCCGCTGTTCCTGCGGCTGTGGCGCGGCGAGACCGCCCGCGACATCCGGCGCCGGCAGGAGCTCGAGAGCGAGCGCCTCGCCGCCGCCGCGCAGCTCGCGATCGATCGTGGGCGCCAGGAGCGGCGCGTCGACATCGCATTGGCTCAGGATCGGCCGACGCAGGTGCTGCCGGCCCTCGGGGCCGTCGGGGGCGTCGCGCACAATGCAGCTGCGCTGGAGGCGGCGGGCTTCGAGCCCGTGGCCGTGACGGCGCGCCGGTACGTGCGGGAGGCACCGTCGGGTCCGGCACCGTCGGGCCCGGCGACCGTGAGCCGGGCCCCGGACGATGACTTCCTGCCGATCGCGGCGGCGGCGGAGGCGGCGAGCCTCGCCGCCCTGCTGCCGGACCAGCCCGTTGCGGACGAGACACCCACGGGCCCGATCCCCGTGATCACCAGCGCCACCGACGATCCCGAGCCCGCCCAGGAGGCGACCGTGCCCGACGAGACGAACCTGCCCGTGCCCGCCCCCGCCACGGAGGCGCCCGGGCTCGCGGTCCCCGAGCGGGAGGTGGCGCGCACGCCGAACCCGTTCGTGCCGCCCGTGCTCGACGGTGCCGCGCGCACCATCGCCGGGTTCGTGCGCCCGCTCGTGCCGTCCTTCGTGGCCCGGGTACTGCCGGGCGGGCAGCAGACGCGGACGGTTCAGCAGTCCTACGAGGAGGTCGAGGAGGTCACCTTCTCGATGCGCCGCACCCGGAAGGTCACCGTCGGGACGATCGAGCAGAGCGTGGCGGCACCGTCGGCCGACGGTGCCGCGGGTCCCGCGGTGACGGTCGACGCGCGTGCGGGCGAGCCCGGGCCGCGCGCCGAGGAGCCCCTCGACGTGGCGCACGAGGTCGTCGACGAGCTATCCGGCCAGCGCCCGCGCGAGCTCGGCCAGGCGCGCGAGCTCCCCGGGCGCTAGCGACCGGATCGCGGGCGGCGCCGGGTCCTCGACCGCTGCCATCTTCTCGACGACGGCGCGTCCGGCGTCGGTGATGGTGACGACCTTCGCGCGCCGGTCCTCGGGGGAGACGGTCCGCTCGACGTGGCCGCGCGCCTGGAGATCGTTGACGGCGACGGTGGCGGCCGGGGCGTCCATGTCCGCGAGCGCGGCGAGCTCCTTGAGCGTGAGCGGCCCGTAGCGGTGCAACCGCTTGAGCACCCGCAGGCGGCTGAAGGGCAGCCCGGTGCGCTCCGTGACGGCGCGCCGCCAGTCCGAACGGCTGTCGATGACGGCGTGGACGAGGAGGCTCCAGACCTCGTCGGGGCTCTCAGTGGACATCCGCGGCCTCCTTCGGCGCGAGCAGGGGAGCGATGCGCTCGCGGGAGCGCTCGGCGCGGGCGCCGGTGGACACCAGCGCGAGGATCACCACGACCGCCGCGAAGCCCGCGGTCGCCCACCACAGCGACGCACCCCCGAGCAGCCCCGACAACGCCACCCCGAGGCTCACGCCGACCTGCCGGCTGGTGCTCGCGACGGCCGCCGCGGCTCCGGCGCGGTCGAGCGGCATGCCGCTCACGGCGGAATTGGTGATCGGCGCGTTGACGAGTCCGAAACCCGTGCCGAAGACGGCGAACACGACGCCCAGCACCGGCAACGGCGTGGCGGGCCCGACCGCGGTCAGCGCGACCGTCGCGCAGGTCATCAGCACGCCCGCGCCGAGCAACGAGGGGCGTGGGCCGAACCGTGCGACGAGGCGTCCGGACACGGGGGAGGCGACGAACACGCACAGCGCCATGGGCAGGAACATCAGGCCGGTCTGCACGGCGGAGAAGTGGCGGGTGTTCTGCAGGTACAGCGACATCGTGAACAGGAACGCGCCGAAGCCCGCGAAGGCGCAGACCGCGGTGAGGGTGGCCGCCGAGAACGGGATGCTGCGGAAGAAGCGCAGGTCGATGAACGGCGACGGATGGCGGCGCTCGTGGGCGATGAAGCCGCCGAGCGCGACGGCGGTCGCGAGCAGGACCAGCGGCTCGTGTTCGATGAGCCCGAACACCGCGGTGAACATGACCGCGATGGCCAGTATCTGGCCGAGTGGGTCGATACTGCGCGGCGTCGCGGCCCTGGACTCGGGCACCACGGCGTAGGTGAGGGCGATCGCGACGGCGCAGATCGGCAGGTTCACCCAGAACACCGATCGCCATCCGAGCGCGTCGATGAGCACGCCGCCCACCAGCGGCCCGACGGCCGTCGAGACGCCGACGACCGCACCCCACAGCCCGATCGCACGGGCGCGCTCGGCCGGATCGGTGAAGACGGCGGTGACGATCGACAGGGCGACCGGCGACAGCATCGAGCCGCCGACCGCCTGGATCCCGCGGGCCGCGATGAGGACCTCGACGGTGGGCGCCAGGCTGCACAGCAGTGATCCCGCGGCGAACACCGTGAGGCCGAGCCGGAAGATCCGTCGGCGACCGAACCGGTCCGCCGTCGCGCCGGACAGGACCAGGAGACTGGCCAGGGTGAGCGTGTAGATGTCGACCACCCATTGCAGGTGGGTGACGGACGCCGTCATGTCGCGGCCGATCGCCGGGAGCGCGACGTTGACGATCGTCGCGTCCATCGAGGAGATGAGCAGGCTGAGGCTGCACGCGACGAGGATCAGCGCTCGCCGGCGCGGCCCGAGGTCGGGAATGCTTGTAGACATACAAGGATTGTATGACCACAACTAATAAGATGGAAACAGATTTCCGCGGGCGCACGCCTCGTACGCATTGTTTGCTATTCTGCAATCAGGAGATCCGAGCGCAGAGGAGGCGCCCGTGGTTACCGCTTTCGCAGTCTGTGCCGTGGTCGGCGTGCTCGTCCTGGTCGCGTCACTCGTCCTGGGGGACATCGATATCGGGGGTGCCGATATCGGGGGCCCGCATGCCGACGCGGGTCTGCCCTGGCTCAGCGCGCCCGCGCTCGCGGCGGCCGTCGGGGTGTTCGGCGTCGTCGGTTGGCCACTGTCGGCGGGAACCTCGGTGCCGCTTGCCGCCGTGGTGATCGCGGCCGCGGCCTCGGGCGTCGTCGCCTACGGCGTGCTCATGCTGGTGCTCCGGGCCATGCGCCGCTCCCAGACCGGCACCGTCGCGGGGCTCCGGGCGGCGATCGGCACCATCGGCGAGCTCAGCATGGAGATCCCCGCGGGCGGCTGGGGGCAGGTGCGCTACCTGGACTCGGAGTCCGTGCGCGCGGTCACCAACGCCGTCCTCGTCGACCCGGGGGCCTCCGCGCGTCCGGGCGAATCGGTACTCATCGTCGATGTCGACGGTGACCGGCTCGTGGTGCAGCCGCTCAACACACAGGACTGAGGCGCTGCCCGCCGGCGCGCCGCACGAACGAAACGTAGAAGGAACAGGGAGGGAATGTCATGATGATGGCCCTTATCGCGGCCGGCGCCGCGGTGATCGTGATCCTGCTGGCGCTGTGGATCTTCTTCCACAACTACATCAAATCCCCGCCGGACCAGGTGGCCATCTTCACCGGCCGCGGGGAGATGAAGGTCGTCCGCGGCGGCGCCCGGTTCAAGGTGCCCGGGCTCGAACGCGTGGACTACATGCCGTTGCGCCCGTTCGAGGTGCGCATCGCGCTCAACAACGCCCGGAGCATCGACGGTGTGCCCGTCGAACTGCAGGCCGTGGGTCTCGTCCGCATCGGCACGACCGACGAGATGACCCGCACCGCCGCGCAGCGCTTCCTCACCGCGAACATGGCGGAGCTGGAGAACCAGATCAACGAGATCCTGGCCGGCAGCCTGCGCGGCATCGCGGCCACGATGACCGTCGAGCACCTCAACAGCAACCGTGAGGCCCTCGCGCGCGGGGTGGTCGAGGAGGCCGGCGGCGACCTCGCCCGCATCGGCATGGAGGTCGACATCCTCAAGATCGCCGGCATCGAGGACCGCAACGGCTACCTCGAGTCGCTCGGCCAGAAGCGCATCGCCGAGGTCAAGCGCGACGCCGACATCGGCAAGGCCGAGGCCGAGCGCGACTCCCTGATCCGCTCCGCCGACGCCCGCCGGGCGGGCGAGATCGCCCAGACCGAGGCGGAGACCGCGATCGCCGAGGCGCAGCAGAGCCGGGACGTGCGCATCGCCCAGTTGCGCGCCCAGACCGAGGCGCAGAACGCGGAGGCCGACCAGGCCGGGCCGCTGGCCAAGGCGAAGGCCGAGAAGAACGTCGGCATCGCGCTCGAGGAGGCCGAGGCGGCCCGCATCGAGGCGCGCACCGAGGTCGAGCGGAAGCGTCGCGCGCAGGCCGAGGCCGCGCTCGAGGCGGACGTCATCGCGCCCGCCGAGGCGCAGCGCCAGGCCGCGATCACCCGGGCTGAGGGCGAACGTCAGTCCGCGATCCTCACCGCCGAGGCCCGCGCCAATTCGACCCGGCTCGACGGCGAGTCGGCCGCCGACGCCCGCAAGTCGGCCGCGGCCGCCGTCGAGGCCGAGCTCCGCGCCGATGCGGCCGGCAAGCTCGCACAGGCCGAGGTGCACGCCGAGTCGATCCGGCTCGAGGGCGAGTCGAAGGCGACGGCCCGCAAGTCCGCGGCCGAGGCGCTCGAGGCCGAGCTGCGCGCCGATGCCGCGGGTAAGCAGGCCCAGGCCGAGGCCTTCAACCAGTACAACTCGGACGCCGCCCGACTGCTTCTCGTGCCGCAGGTCCTGGCCACCATCGAGGGCGCGGTTCGCGCCCAGTCGGAGGCCACGGCTGCGATCGACAGCATCAACATCATCGGCGGCGGGCAGAACGACGCGACCGGGGGCCTGCTCGGGCTCTCCGCGCAGTCCATCGCGTCGATCGTCGCGGCCCTGCGCGCGCAGGGCATCGACCTGTCGAAGCTGCTCGACGGCGCGGCGCCGGCACCGGTCGAATCAGCCGGGCCGGTCGCGGGCACCGTCGACGACGAGTAGCGCGCCGGTGTTGCCCGGCGACGCCGAGGCGCTGCGCCTCGCGGTGGGCCTGCTGGGGGAGCGACTCCGGCGGCTGCCCGCCGCGGGGCTGCGCGGCTCCGAGCTGTTCGTCCTCGCCACTGTCGAGACGCTGGGGCCCGAGGCCTTCCCGACGGCGATCGGCGACCGGCTGGAGATGAAGCGTTCGAACGTGTCCGCCGCGATCGCGGATCTGCGCCGGCGAGGATTTCTGCAGGGGGACGCCGACGGTTCCGACGGCCGACGGCGCCCTGTCGCCCTCACCGAGCGCGGGCGTGCCGTACTCCACGCCCGCGACGCCGCGCAGGACGCGTGGCTCGTGGACACCGGCGGCAAGCACCTCACCGCGGACGAGACCGCGCAGCTGCGGGGCTCGATCCCCCTGCTCCTGCGGCTGGCCGGCGGATGAGAATCATCGCGAGCGCAACCCTGGGCGCGGCCGACGCGCGGCGATAGTCTCGGCGGCGTGAGTGGTCTCTTCTCCTTCCCGAACCCCGTCAACGAGTACGCGGCCCGCGCGACCGCGGCGCTCGTCGTCGTCCTCGCGGTGGTCACGATCGTCGCCGGGCAGTGGTGGCTCTACGCCGCGCTGGCCATCGGCTTCGCGCTGCGCGTTGCGGGCGGGCCGCGCTACTCGCCCTTCGGCCGGCTCTCCGTGCACGTCATCGCCCCGCGCCTCGGCCCGGCCAAGCTCGTGCCCGGCCCGCCGAAGCGGTTCGCGCAGACCATCGGCCTCGTCTTCTCGACCGTCGCGCTGGTGCTCTTCCTCACGGGGAACCACCTCGCGGCGCAGATCGTGCTCGGCCTGCTGGTCGTCGCCGCGCTGCTCGAGTCGGCGCTCGGCCTGTGCCTGGGCTGCATCGTGTTCGGGTGGCTGCAGCGCCGCGGCGTGATCCCTGCCTCCGTCTGCGAGGCGTGCGCCGGCGTCAACACGACCCCGCCGACCCTGACCGTGCCCCAGTAGTACGGACCGACGAAAGAACGCCGCCGCGGAGATCTCCGCGGCGGCGTTCGGCTGTCAGGGTGCGTCCCCCCGAGAGAGGTCAGATCTGGCCGACGATCTCCTCGGCCCACTCGACGGCCTTCTCGTCCACGTCGTCGGTGCCGGAGTTGTCGTGCTCGAAGCGGTCGCCCACCTGGGTGGCGCCCAGGCCGGTCAGGTGCTTGACGATGGTCTTGCCGCCGGCGTTGTAGGTGTCGACGTAGATGGTGTCGCCCAGGCCGAAAACCGCGAAGCGCAGGCCCGTGAGGTCGGGAGCGGCCTCGAGCAACTCCTCGAAGAACTCGGTGGTGCCGGCGGGCAGCTCGCCCTCGCCGTACGTGGCGCACGAGAACACGTGGAAGTCCGCGGGATCCAGCGCGTCGATCTCGCCGTCCATCATGTCGTGCAGCTCGACGGAGCCGGCCTTGGCGAACACGTCGAACATGGCGTTCGCGGCGCCCTCGGCGGTGCCGGTCGAGGAACCGTAGAAGATGTGAACAGACATGGGATGTGATTCTAGGTGATCGCCGGGCGGCACCGTGAGCGGCGTCGCTCCGATGTGACGTCCTAGGGTTGGCCCATGCCTCACGCCACGCTGCCCGACGGTGCCCGGCTCGCGTACACCGTCCGACCGGCGGCGCCGGGCGCGACGGGGCCCGGCGTGCTCCTGTTCGCCGGGCAGGCGCTCGCGGGATCGTCGTGGGATCCCGTGGCCGACGACTTCCGCGCCGCCGGGCCGGTCATCACCTTCGACCACCGCGGTATCGGCGACAGCGACGACGCGTTCCCGCGCCGCTGGAGCACCCGGGACTGCGCGGAGGACGCCCTCGCGGTGCTCGACGCGGCTCGCGCCGCCGGCGCCATCGGGGATCGGGTGGACGTCTACGGCTTCTCCATGGGCGGCCGGGCCGCGCAGTGGCTCGCCGCGGACCATCCCGACCGGGTACGCCGCCTGATCCTCGGCGCCACCACCGTCGGCGACGCGCACGGTGTGGCGCGTCCCAGTGAGGTGCTCCGCATCCTGGTCCGCTCCGACCGGCGCGCCCTGCTCGAGCTGTTCTTCACCCCGGACTGGCTCGGCGGGCATCCCGAGGCCGCCGAAGCGATCCTCGCCCGGCCCAGGTCGCTGCCCGCGCAGCGCGCGCACTTCGCGGCCAGCACCGACCACGACGCCGCGAAGGCCCTGCCGTGGATCGCGGCGCCCACGCTGATCCTGCACGGCGCCGAGGATCGGATGTGCCCGGCGGAGAACGCCTCGATCCTGCGGGACGGGATCGACGGTGCGCGACTGCGCGTCTACCCCGGCATGCGGCACGGCTACCACCTGCAGGAGCCGAAGGCCACCGTCGACGCCCTGGACTTCCTGACCGCTCCCTGACCGGCACTGCTACGGTCCCTCCATGGCGGACTTCGGCAGCTTCCAGGACGGCATCTACGCGGAGGGGCTGCTCGCGAAGCACCGCCGCTTCCCCTACACCTTCGACGACCTCGAGGCCCGCGCGCAGCAGGTGCTCGACCCCGCCACCTTCGACTACGTGCGCGGCGGCGCCGGCGACGAGACCACGCAGGACGTCAACGTCAGCGAACTGCGCCGCTACGGTTTCGTCCCACGGATGCTCCGCGACCGCAGCGTGCGCGACCTCTCCACGACCTTCCTCGGCGCGGAGCTGGAGGCCCCCGTGGTCCTGTGCCCCGTCGGCGTGAACGGTCTGGTGCACGAGGGCGGTGATCTCGCCGTGGCCCGCGCCGCCGACGCCCTCGGCGTGGCCGCGATGTACTCCACCCTCGCCGAGGCGACGCTCGAGGAGGTCGCCGACGCGCGCGGCGACTCCTTCGCGGCGTTCCAGCTGTACCCGACCAAGGACGATCAGCTCACCGACAGTCTGGTGCGCCGCGCCGACAAGGCCGGGTTCGACGCGCTGACCATCACCCTGGACACCGGCAGCCTGGGCTGGCGCCCCCGCGACCTCCGGAACGGCTACATCCCGTTCCTGCGCGGCCGCTGCCTCGCCAACTACCTCAGCGACCCCCGGTTCATCGAGCTCTGCGGGGTGGACAGCCCGCCGCCGCTGCACGCCGGGATCGTGTGGTCGTCGCTGTTCAGCAAGCCGACCTTCTCCTGGGACGACGTGGCCCGAATCCGCCGGACCACCGACCTGCCGATCATCCTCAAGGGCATCTGCCACGCCGAGGACGCCCGCCGGGCGGCCGCCGAGGGGGTCGACGCGATCGCCTGCTCCAATCACGGCGGCCGGCAGGCCAACGGTGGCCTGCCCGCGATCGGCCACCTCGAGAGCGTCCTCGAAGCGGGACTGCCGACCACCTTCGACAGTGGCATCCGCGACGGCGTCGACGTCCTGCGCGCCGTCGGCCTCGGCGCGACCCTGGCCGGCGTCGGCCGCCCGTACGTCTACGGACTGGCGATCGGCGGGCAGGAGGGTGTCGAGCACGTCGTCCGGTCCATGCTCGCCGAGGCCGACCTGACCATGGCCGCCGACTGTCTCACCACGCTCGCCGACCTGCACGTCGTGAAGCGGTGAGCCCCCGAGCCGGCGCGCCCGACTTCGACTGGTTCGGCTTCGAGGACGCCGTCGCCGACGAGCTGCGGACGGTCGCCCGGGCGCTCGTGTATCAGGCCGACGGCGAGCTGCCCTACGCGTACGCTCTGACGAGCTTCTACGCCGAGCGCGGTTCGGTGATCCAGCTGCCGTATCCGGCCCTCGGCACCGTCGAATCCGTTCCGCCGAGCGAGCTCTGGGACCCGCCCGGGTGGCCCCGGTCCGACGACGGGTGGGCGGAGCGGGCGCCGCTCGACGCGTGGCAGGACCGGCTGAACGACGCGGTCGAGGGGCTCGGCCGGAAGGCCTGGGACGCCGCGCACGCCCGCTACGGGTACGCGCTGCTCGGCGCGATGCGCCGGGCGAAGGCCGAACTCGTCGCCGACGGCACCTTCCCGACGGGCATCGTCTGCGTGCTCGACGACGAAGAAGAGGACCTTCTTCGGAAATCGGCCACGCCCCGTGAGCTGCGCGCCTTCCGGGCGGTACGCCAGGAGTAGCGTCCTCCCATGACCTTCACCTTCTCGACGCTCGCGCTGGTCACCGCGTTGGGGCTGCTGGGACCCGTGTTGGCGCTGCGGAAGTCGTGGCACATCCCCGCGATCGTCGGGCCGCTGGTGGCGGGCGTGGTGTTCGGGGCCACCGGATTCCGCGTTCTGGACGCGTCGGAGCCGACCTTCACCTTCCTCGCCGACATCGGCTTCGCCCTCGTGATGTTCGTGGCGGGCACACACGTCCCGGTGCGGGATCCGGCGGTGCGGTCGGCGCTCGGGGCCGGCGCACTGCGGGCGGTGATCGTCGGTGTCGTCGCGGCGGTGTTCGGGACCGGGCTCGCCACCGCGTTCGGGACGGGCCACGCGCCGCTGTACGCGGTGCTCATGGCCTCGTCGTCGGCGGCCGTGGTGCTGCCGATCATCGACTCCGCGGGGCTCACCGGGAAGCCGGTGCTGGCGCTCACGGCGCAGGTGGCGATCGCCGATACCGTCTGTGTCGTGGCGCTACCCCTGGTGATCGATCCGTCGACGGCCGGTCGCGCGGCGGTCGGCGCCCTCGCGGTGGGCGCCGCCGCCGTGGTCGCGTACCTGCTCCTGCGCGCCGCAGAGGAGCGCGGGTGGCGTCAGCGGGTGCACGAGGTCTCCGAGGAACGACGGTTCGCCGTCGAGCTGCGGGTGAGTCTGGTGGGACTGTTCCTGCTCGCGGCCGTGGCGACGCGGATGCACGTCTCGGTGATGCTCGCGGGCTTCGCGATGGGCCTCGCCGTCGCCGCGGTGGGCGAGCCCCGTCGGGTGGCCAAGCAGCTCTTCGCGATCGAGGAGGGCTTCTTCGCGCCGCTCTTCTTCGTCTGGTTGGGCGCCCGCATCGACCTGCGGGACCTCGTCTCGCATCCGAAGTTCGTCGCGGTCGGGCTCGCCCTGGGCGTCGGGGCGATCGTCGCGCACGTCGTGATGCGGGCGATCGGGCAGCCCCTGCCGCTCGGCGTGCTCGCGGCGGCGCAGATCGGCGTCCCGGTCGCGGCGGTCACCGTCGGCGAACAACTGCACGTGCTCGCCGCGGGCGAGGGATCCGCACTGATCCTGGGTGCACTCGTCACGATCACCGGCGCCGCGCTGGCCGCGGGCCGCGCCGCCGTCGTGCCGTCAACCGGCGCGGGTGGCACTGCGGGGCGGTCAGGCCGCGGGTGACGCCGCCGCGGTCGGCGCGGTCGCGCCGTCCGGATGGCGCAGGAACGCACGGCGGGCGACGAGCAGGAGCGCGGCGCCCGCGGCCATCACCGCGGCGGCGGCGAGCCAGGCCACGGTGAAACCCGCGGCGGCGACGGTCGCGCCGAACAGCGACGGGCCCAGGGCCCCGCCGAGGAACATCCCGCCCTGCACCAGGCCGGACACCGTGCCCGGACTGTCGCGGGCGAGCCGCATCATGGCCAGGATCAGCAGGCCCGGCCATGCCCACCCGATCGAGAACGCGACCAGCATCCCGGGCCAGAAGGCCGCCAGGTGCGGGACGGAGAGGACAGCGAGGGCGACCGCGCCGACGGCGACCTGGATCGCGGCGGCGGGGAGGTGCGCCCGGCCCCGTCGGTCCGCCAGGACGCCGGTGGCCACCCGAGCCACTACGGAGAGCAGGCTGCCGACGCCCGCTGCGGTGGCGGCGCGGTGCTCGGACATCCCCAGCTCGACGGCCCAGGTGGTCGTGAACGCCGACATCGCGGTCGCCGCGATGCACGCGAGGCAGATGCCCGCCACGGCGATCAGCAGGGGCGGCATCGGCGGACGGGCACCGTCGTTCAAGGTCACCTCGGCCGGTATCAGCCGGCTCCCCGGGACGGCATGCAAGGGAAGCTTGCTGCGCACATGGACGA
>NZ_JBEXNL010000028.1:0-52860 GCF_040611135.1 Tsukamurella sp. NPDC003166 | reverse complement strand
CGGAGTTGGAGGCCGCGTACTACGCTGCGAGGACACCCCACCACCAGGTGCCGGTGACTGTTTGAGTCAGTCTCCGGACACCCCGGGGCGGTTCATTCCGTGCGATGTCCGACGCGAGGGTTTTGAGCGGGTAGCCGCGCACCTCTGACCCACACAGGCTCACGACGAGATCGTACTTCGATCGGTTCTTCGATGACGACACCGTTTGTGCGGTCCGTATTGTCGCGCCGCCGAACCGATCTCCAATGGCAAGCACGTCCGTCAGTCCCTCGGGGATCTGGCCTGGCGTTGGCGACGCGCAGAACGCGGACACTGTCGCCGATGCGGCCACGGTTGGCGCGGAGGTGGTGGTCGTGGTTGTGGTGGCCGCCTGGGGCCGGTTACCGCTCGAGGCCGAACACCCCGACAAGAACGCCGCGATCGCCACGAAGGCGCCCGCTGCTCGCACCCGGTTATCCATGCCTAATCTCCTCCTCGCCCGGCGCGGATTCTTCGCAGCCGGTTCACCACCTGCGGCGCGTGAGCCAGCGCCTCGGGATTATCCAAGCACCTGTTCAAGAGCTGGGCATACCGGACTCCCGAGATTCCGAACTGCTCGCGGATCGCGTTCTGCTTCGCGCCGGCAGTGCGCCACCACGAGTGCTGCGCCTCGAAGTCGAGGATCGCCCGGTCGCGGTCGCTCAGCACGGCTGCTCCTCGAGCTGCTCGTCGATCCATGCCCGCTCGCGCGCGGTCAGTGATCGCGTGAGCGCCAGGAGCATCGGCACATCGACCCACAGCTCGTCGGCCACCTCGCTCGTGTGCCGAGTCCAGCGGAGCACGTCGACGAGCTGGTCGAGCTGGACGAGGCGGCGCGCGGCGATCGCCTCGACAAGGTGCTCCTCCATGGCGGACAGCACCGGCTCGACGGGCCGGACTCCGCGCTCGTCGTGCACGAGCTCGTGCGCGAGGGCGCACCGGCGCTCAGCCTGAGTCATCCGTGGATGGAGCTGCACGCGCCCGTCGGCGGCGTGGCGTCCGCGCACCGTTGTGGGTGCGTCGAAGGTGATGTCGAGGTGCGCGCGCCGACGGGCCTCGCGCCACGGATGCCATCTGGTCATACCGGACGTTCTACACGCGGCGACTGACAAGAAAACGCTCTGACCAGGAACTACACCGTTGTCATTTGCGCTACGCGTGGGCGCTCACGCCCCACCCTCCGGCCCCTCGTCGTCGGGAGCTTCCGCGTCGGCGTCCTGCGCGGCGTCGAACCGCTCCCGGTCGGTTGGCCCGGGCACGGTGCGCGCGGCCCAGCGCTCATCCTCGGCGGGGAGACTCGGCGCCTTGCGGCGGCGATCCGCAAGGCTCGGAACCTTCGGGTCCGGGTCGGGCGACGCGAGGGGGCCGCGACGCGACGGTGGCGCCATATCGGCGCGCGTACGTCGCGAGGGGTGCTCCAGGCGCTCCAGCCGCGCGCCGAGCTCAGCGACCAGGTCGCCACTCGGCACCTCCGCGAGCGGCTTCTGGACGACGTGCACCTCCAGGTCGCCCGGAAGGAGGACGCCGGCTGCGAGGTAGGCGTCCTTTACGTCGACGTCGAGCGCGATCGCTACTGCGCGGACGATCTCGTGGCTGCGGACTGGGCTCTTGCCGGACAGCCACTTTCCGACGGTTGCTTTGTCGACGCCAGCCTCCTCGGCAAGCGCCATGTTGGTGATGCCACGGCGTTCGATCTCGCGGCGCAGCCACGCGGCCCACGCATTCGGTTCATCTGCCATGTTGGGAGCGTATATCGGTTGCCACCTGCGCTTTCGACGTTGCGGCAACGCAACAGCGTGTCGTGGTGAATCACACGTCTGTCTTTCAGCACCTCCGGCCTCGGTTCCCGTGTGCAGCCGAGGCGCCACGATTCGGTCGAGATTTCTTTGCGTCGCTGGGTTGCGCCGCCGCAACCTTCTGTGTAGATTGAAGCGCAGCAACTTCGAGACGGGGTTGCTTCAACCAGGACAGACAGGAGACGCGCATGACGAGCGGATACGCCGTCAAGCGGGCCCGGCTCAACCGCGAGATGAAGCGCCGCAAGATCGCGGGCCCTACCGCCCTCGCCGAGGCGGCCGGAGTCGACAAGGCCACCGCGTGCCGAGTGCTCAACGGCACCTCGCAACCCGGCGTCAAGTTCGCGCGCGGACTGACGAAGGCGTGGGGGCTCGAGATCCCCGACCTCTTCGACTGAACGAAAAGGGGCGGCCCCGTTGCACCGGAGCCGCCCATCGCACCCAAGACCGGAACCGGAAGGAAACACGATCCAGATGCATCCCCAGAATATCACCCCTGCCAGCGAGGGCCAGGTCATCGACCTGCCGTCGACGACCGAGCGCATGATCGCGGCGCAGCAGCGCGCTCGCCGCCTTGCCCGCGCAGGCCGAGACACCGCCGCCGACATGCGCGGCGCCGCGCGCCGCCTACGCACGCTCTCGTGGGCGCACGACGCCATCGACCCCGCACACATCGCGGAATTCGAGGACATCGTCGCGCTCATCGCCGCCCGCGCCGACCAGCTCGCCGAGGCGGTGGCCCAGTGAACGCCGTTGCGCGCCTCGCGGTCGTCGGGTCCGCGCTGTTCCTCGGCGTGCAGGTCGCCCGCTGGGAGCCGGGCTTGGCGTTCCCGCTCGGCGTGATCGCCGCGCTGACCGTCGGCCTCTGGATCCTTCGCGCCTACCAGGCGCAGGTCGACGCCTACCGCGAGCTCGACGACGCCAGCGACGAAGCCGCCGGCCGCGTCCTGGGCCGCGAGTTCATCGCCGAGCGCCACGACCGCCGGGAGGTCCGTCGATGACCCGCCCGTCCCGCGTGCAGGTGATCTGCCCGACCTGCCGCACCCGCATTCCCGTCCATCCCAACGGCGCACTCATGGTCCACCGCGGCCATGGCGCCGGCCTCTGCCGAGGAGCCCAGCGATGACCGCCCCCGCCTCCGTAGTGTCCGCCCGCACCTTCATGCTCGGACTCCCTCAGCCCGGCGATGACCTCGTGATCGCGTGCATGGCCTGCTGGCCGCTCAGCGACGGGCACCTCGTGTTCGGCCCAACGTGGCCCGCCGATCGGCGCGACGAGGCCGAGGCCGAGTGCGCCCGGCACAACGCCGCCCGCCACCCGCAGGCGACGGAGGCTGCAGCATGACGCGCCGCGAGCAGCAGGAGGCCCGCGTCCGCGCCGTCCTGGCTGCTGCCGAGCACCCGACGATCGTCGCGTGGATCGAGCGCGGCCTCGTCGAGCTCGAGCGGCAGGCGAACCGCCCGTGGACGCCCGGCGGCCCGCGAGAGCCCGCCGCGTGGACACCCGCGCCCGACCCGGCGCACACCGCGCCCCCGAACCGATCCATCCTCCGCGACCTGTGGGTACTCGTCCGTGCCGCCGGTCTCAAGCCTCGCAAGGAGAACGAGAATGACCGGACCTGAATGCTTCGCTGGCCCCAGCGAATCGATTCCCACGATTGCCACCTACACCACACAGAACATCCTCGAAGGCATCGGACCGGCGATCGCCAACGTCCGCAGGGCGGCGAACATGAGCCAGGCTGGAGTCGCGGCCTCCATGTGCCGCTTGGGCGTTCAGTGGTCACAGGCGACGGTCTCGAAGATTGAGCTGAACCAGCGCATTGTTCAACTTCACGAGGGGGTAGCTCTCGCCACCCTGTTCCGATGCACGCTGGACCAATTCATTACGGGGGCGAACTACGAGGCGATCGCGGCAGGGCGTCGCCTGAACGAGATTGACGACCAGATCGCCGCCCTCCAGGGTGAGCGGGACATGCTGGTCGCTCGCCTTGAAGGCGGCGCACGATGACCGCCACCCTGCTCCCCGAGCCTCTCGAGCCCGGCTCGCCCGAGTGGCTCGCCAACATCAGCGCCTCGAAGGTCGCCGCCTTCCTCGGCCTGTCCAAGTGGGACACCCCGCACTCGATGCACCACGCCATGGCCGGAACCACGCCGCCCGAGAAGGAGACGCAGGTCCAGAGCGACGGCACGTTCTGGGAGCCGTCGATCCGCGAGTGGTTCGCCGCGGCCCACCCCGAGTGGGAGGTGCGCGAGACCTCGACGTGGCGCAACGACGAACGCCCCTGGCAGACCGCCGATCCCGACGGGCTCATCTACCCGGCCGACGCCGACCTCAACGCGAGCGCACTGGCCGGCGTCGAGATCAAGTGCGTGCACGACTACCTCGGCAGCGCCGGATGGGGCAAGGCGGGCACCGACCAGGTGCCGCCCTACTATCGCGTCCAGGCCGTCTGGCAGATGGACACCCTCGGCCTCGACCGTGTCGTCTTCGCGGTCTGCGGATTCCGAGAACTCATGGAGCGCAAGCCCGCTGAGTACGTCGTCGAGTACGACGCCAACGAAGCGACCGAGCTGCGCGCGCGGATGAACGCCGCTCGCATGGCACTCAAGCTCGGCCGCGAGCCGCGCGCCGACTACGCCCGCGAGGAGGACCGCCGCGTCCTCAAGTGGAAGTTCCCCGAGGTGTCGTCGGCCGGGCTCGACATACCCGACGAGATCGCGATCCCGTGGCTCGAGGCGCTCCTCGCCTTCGACCAGGCCGAGGCCGCCGAGCAGCGGGCCCGCGGCCAGCTCGTCGAGTTCATGGGCGGGGCGAAGGCCGCCCAGTGGGGCGGCGCGCTCCTCGGCACCCGACGCCGCACCACACCGCCCAGCTTTTCCAAGGCCAAGGGGCTCGACCCCGCCGCCCTACTCACCGACCACCGCAGCACCGACCAGGAAGCAGCCTGACCATGACCACCCTCGCCACCACCGCCCAGTCCGACCTCGTTCTCGCGGGCGGCCAGACCTTCTGGACCGACAACCAGATCGCCGTGCTCAACCAGCTCGGCGTCACCGACGCTGCACCCGCCGACCTCGCCGTGTTCTTCCATCAGTGCACCCGAACGGGCCTCGACCCGTTCGCGCGGCAGATCTACATGATTGAGCGCCAGGGCAAGCAGACCATCCAGACCGGCATCGACGGGTTCCGTCTCATCGCCCGCCGCGCTGTCGATCGCTCCGGCGAGCCCCTCGGCTACGAGGACACCCAATGGTGCGGGCAGGATGGACACTGGGTCGACATCTGGCTCGCCAGCGACGCCCCCGCCGCGGCCCGCGTGACGGTACTCCGCGGCGGCCAGCGCTACCCGGCGGTCGCACTGTTCACCGAGTACGCGGCGACGAAGAGGGCCGGCGGACTCACGCAGATGTGGGCCACCAAGCCCGCGCTCATGCTCGCGAAGTGCGCCGAGGCGCTCGCGCTGCGCAAGGCATTCCCGCAGGATCTCTCCGGCATCTACACGTCGGACGAGATGGCCCAGGCGGACGACGGCGGCGCGGCGCGCCAGCAGGTCGCGCCCGCACATGAGCCCGCGCCGGAGGCGAAGCCACTCACGGACGACGAGGCCGATTCGTTCGTGGCCGCGATCCGCGAGGCTGACAACGCCGAGGATCTCGCCGCCATCTGGGAGGTGCTGCGCCAGACCGCTCCCGGCGAGCACGGCGACCGGATCCGCGCGACCTACGCCGAGCGCCGCGGGCAGATCGAGCGCGGCGAAGTGACGCAGTCCAGCGAGGCTGACGAGGCGAGCCAGGGCACTCTCGACGACCAGCCGCTCGATGTCGAGGTCGAGCGTGACGGAGACCCGTCATGAGCGGCGGCCACGGGCGCCGATACCGGCGCGAGCGCCGCCACCAAGACGACCCGCCCATCAGCCGCACCATGTGGACTCAGTGCCCCGAGTGCGGCAAGCGCTCCTTCGCCTCACGCAAGAAGGCCAACCGGTACGCCAGGGCCGAGAACCTGCGAGGGATGACCACCTACGAGTGCGGTCGCAACCCTGGCGCGATCCACCTCGGCCACCTCCCCGACGGCGTGATCGCCGGCCAGTACGCCCGCGACGACATCCGCCGCGGAACCCTCAGGCGGCCCGCATGAGCACCGAAGGACTCGCGCGGCGCGACGACGGCTGGTCCGCGGTCCAGGCCGCCGACGCCGCTGTCAACCGCGAGTACCGCCCGCACTACGAACAGGCGCTCATCGAACTCATCGCACTCGGCAAGCCGTTCACCGCCGACGACGTGGAGCAGCGCGCCGAGAACGACGCCGAAGGATGCCCGTGCCTCGCGACGGGCCCGCACAGCCCGAACCTCATCGGGTCCGTGCTCGGCCGCGCCGCCAAGTGCGGCCGGATCCGCCGAACCGGCGCCCGACGCCGCTCCACCCACCCGGCGCGCAACGCCGCGTACAACCCTGTCTGGAGGCCCGCATGACCGCCACCCATCAGCCCGAGCTGTTCAAGCCGCTCGCCGAAGTCGCACCACTGTTCGGCCACCACTACGAGTGGCTCCTGAACCGTTGCAAGGCAGGGGCATTCCCGCACCACAAGATCGGCCGTCGGTACTTCATGACCGACTCGGACATCGCCGCGGCTCAGGCGCTCCTCGCCGTCGGTGCAACCGAGCAACGCGACCCGCACGGCCTCCGTCCACGGTCGCGCGCGCACCTCAACGGAGCCGGGAGGCGCAGGCGATGAGCAACCCCGACGGCCGCCCACGCAGCCGCCACACCCACTGCACCCGCCCAGGCTGCACCGCCCCCCACTACGCCCGCGGGCTCTGCCGCGCCCACCACGCGAAGTGGGGGGCGGCCGGACGCCTCGCACGCCGCGTCGACGCCGCACCCGCCCGGGCCCACCTGCTCGCGCTCGTCGCGGCCGGCGCGACGTACGTCCAGGCGGCCTCGGCCGCCGGTATCGCGCCGCGCACCGCGCACGAGATCGCCAGTGGCAAGCGGACCACCGTGCTCAGCGACACCGTCGAGAAGATCCTCGCCGCCCGCTGGACCGCGCCCGCGCGACGTCCGACCCAGACCGTCCCGTCGATCGGCACCATGCGCCGCCTGCAGGCGCTCGGCGCCATCGGCTGGTCGACCACCGCGCTCGCCCGCCAACCCGAGATCACCTGCACCGCCATGGGGCTCGGCACCATCCGCAGCGGCGAGCACGCCACATGCCTCAAGGGCATCGCCGACGAGGTCGCCGCCGTCTACTCGCAGCTATGGGACCAGCCGCGCCCCGACGGCGTGCAGGTGCTCAACAGGGCCGCACGCGAGGGTTGGGCTCTGCCGATGGAGTGGGATGACATCGACGACCCCGCAACGGATCCGGTGCGCTCTCGGCGCACCGGGGCCGGCCAGCGCGACGCCGCCGAGGAGCGCCGCGAGGCCATCGCTGCCTGGCTGGACCTACCGGAGGCGGCGCGCGGCAGCGTCGAGGCCCTCGCGTACGAGCTCGGCTGCACGAAGCGCACCGTCGAGCGCGACAAGGCCCGCATCCGCCGCGAGCGCGCGCAGGAGGCGGCATGACCCCGCGCCCCGTCATGCTCACCGACGACGAGGCGCGGGTGCTCCGCGAGGTCTGGCCGCTCACCCTGGGGCACATCATCGCCAATCCCGCCGACGGCATCCAGTCCCTGCGCAACTCCTGTGCACACAGCGGAGGGGGAGGGTGGCAGCGGTGGATCCAAGGCAACCGCATCCACATTGAGCACCACGAGTGGCTCCCTGACGTGCTGGCGGACACCTGCCCGGACTGGTGCAACGACCCCGAGTTCTGGCACACCCCGGACGGCAAGCACATCAACCGATGGCGCCGAGGCGACGTGCTGTTCGAGGGTTCGATCACTCTGCCGCGCGTCCAAAGGTGGGCCGAAAGCCTGCCCGCAGAGCTGCGGGCTCGCGCGCTCGTGGCATGGCGGACATGGCCGGAGAACACCCGAGACCTCGACGAGCTCGCGCGCATCGTCCGCGAGGCCCTAGACGCGCACTGCGGTGCACCTGCCGAGCTCACCCACTACGCCGGCCAAATCGTCGGCCAGGAGGCGCTGTGGTGACCCCGATTCCCGGCTGGCGCGACTGGATGGACGACGAGCCGTGGCGCGTCGCCATGGTCTGCTACGACTCCACCACCTGCACCCACCCCGACCACGTGAAGGCCGCCCGCGCCCGCTGGGCCGCGATGTGCACCCTCGACCTCACAGGCTTCGCCTCCGCGCTCCACGACGAGCACTGCACCCTCTGGATGCAGGCCCGGTTTCACCCCAAGGTCATGTTGCGGGCCGCCACGCGGGAGTGCGGGCTCGGCGGCCAGCGCCACGTCGCGCACTTCGCTGCCCTCCCGTGGGTGATCGAGCTGCACGCTCGACACGCCGCCGTCGATGTCGAGTTCACGGACGCCGACGGCACCCGCCACATCCCGGGCGAGCTGCCGGGCCAGGAGGTGTTGTTCTGATGGCGAAGGACTCTCGGCCGTACCTCAAGCTCTCGCTCGACTTCGTTAATCACCCGAAGGTGCTCAAGCTCGCCCCGGGCGTCCGATGGGTGCTCCTTGAGTTGTGGACGCACTGCGCGACGTACCGGACTGACGGGATCATCGACGCCTCGGCGGCCCATCGGATCGCGAACGCGCGGCAGCGTGCGGCGCTGATCGAGGCGGGGTTCATGCGCCGGATCGAGAACCCAGCTGGGTTTCCGGCGCGTGCAGAAAACGTGCAGGATGACGTCATCCAGCACGAAATCTGCACGCAGAATGCATACGAAATGCATGACTATCTGGCGCACCAAATGAGCCGTGCAGAGCAGGAGGAAAAGGCACGTATCAGCAGGTCAAACGGCAGAAAGGGCGGGCGTCCGAAGGGGTCGAAGAAAAACCCAGCTGGGTTCGCCACAGGAACCCAGACCGAACCTGAAATAGAAGTAGAAGTAGAAGTACCTACTTACGTAGGTACTGCAGCCAGAAACGTACCGAGCGCGAGCACGCAGCAGCCCGAGGTCTCCACGCACTTCGCCGACGGCACACCGATCCCCGGCGAGGCGTCCGCCGCGGTCGTCCCGATCCGTCGACCGGCGCGAGCCACCGACGCCGCCCGGACCCTCGCCCGCCTCGGAGCCCCCGACGGCACGCCCCGCGCCGCCATCGACGACCTCGCCGGCGCGATCCAGGCGCTCATCGACGACCCGGACGTGCACCGGCCGGACCTCGAAGCCGCGATCGCCGCGTGGTGGCGCCGGCCCGGCATCGGCGTCGGCCTGCTCCGCGGCCTGGTCCTCGACGCCGCCAAGGCGCGAGCCGGGGGAGCGTCCGGACCACCCGGCGCCCGACCCGAAGCGAAGCAGCGCACGTACGCAAACCTCATCGCCAAGCTCGAAACCCAAGCCGCACAACAGCAGGAGATCGAATCGTGACCGTCACAGCCGCCGACGCAGCTCGCGTCCAGATGTTGATCACCGTGTGGCACACCAGGACCGCGCTCCGGGCCGACGACGAGGAAGCCGCGATGTTCGTCGCCGAGGGCTGGGCCCGCGCCATGACCGCACACGGTGTGACCTTGGCCGATGCGCTCGCAGGCGTCGAAGCGCGAGCCATGGCGGACCCGAAGCTCCACGCCCCGGAGCTGGCCGAGGTCATCGCCGCAGCGCTGGCGATCCGCTCGAAGCGCGCCAACGCCGACATCGACGCCAGGTCGATCGCTTCCACTGCGGCGCAGCCGGATCCGTTCACGCCCGAGGTACTCGCGATCCGCTGCCCGGAGTGCCTCGTCCCGCCCGGCGACCGCTGCGTCATCGACAGCCCGACGGGCCAGCTGCGGGAGGCGCGCAAGCCGTGCCGAAGTCGAAAGACCACCACCGAGGAGGGTGGAAACATGCTCTGACCTTGGCTTATTGCGTATTGTGTGAGGTTGCCGCGCTGCGAGGTCGTTGCGTGGTAGCATCGACGCAACATCGAGTTGCACCTCGATTTCCGAACCGGAAGGAATCCCATGACCGCCAGCACCACCCCCGCCGACTTCCCGCCGCTCGCCGCCGAACTCGACCTGGTCCGCGCCAACTTCGCCCAGCGCGACTGGATCACCGGCGAGTACATCGCCGAGTCGGGCGCGGTCTGCGCCCACGGCGCCGTCCAGACCTGCCAAGGCCTTCGTCCTGGCGACGAGCACATCATCCGTGCCGTCATGCGCCACTTCGGGCTGAGCGAGCCCTGGAACGACGACCAGACCGACAAGGCCGCGGTCGCTGAGCGGTTCGCCGCCGTCGAGGTCACCGACGAGGCGTTGGAGGCGACGTTCGGCCCGAACTGGCGAAAGATCGTGTGGCTCACCCGGCGAGCCGCGACCCTCACGGCTGACGAGGCGGATCGGATGGCCGCCGCTCGGGCCGCCGCTCGGGCCGCCGCTCGGGCCGCCGCTTGGGACGCCGCTCGGGCCGCCGCTCGGGCCGCCGCTCGGGCCGCCGCTCGGGCCGCCGCTCGGGCCGCCGCACTCGCGTGCGTCGTCGAAGACCTCGTCGGCCAGCACGGCCTCACCCAGCAGCACATCGACACCCTCCGCAGCCCCTGGGTGTCGGTCCTCGGCGACATCGAGGAGGCCCGCTGATGCCCGCCGATCCGGTGCAGCACCCGCCCATCAAGGGTCAGCCACGCGCCGCCTGGCTCGTCGTGTCGTGGGCCGAGACGGCGGAGGTGGCGTCGTGATCGTCTCCGGCCCCATGCAGCCCGGCCACCTCGAGCGCGGCCTCTCCAAGCAGTTCCAACGCCCCCCCTACCAGGCAACCAAGACCTGGCGGCCCAAGTACACCAACACGAAGCAGGTCACCACCTGCGACGAATGCTTCGCCTCGCAGCACGAGTCGGGTGGCCGGTTCGGGCCGCGGCGGAAGGTCGCCGCCACGCGGACCATGCCCGACAAGACGCGCATGTACCTGTGCCAGGAGCACGCGGACCTGTGGAAGGCGCTGGATGCGCTCACGGATCCGAAGAAGCAGCAGAAGAGGGGGCGCTGACATGACCTCCCCGAACCCCGCCGTCGGCGCCCGCCCGGGTTGGCGTGGCACCGACCCCGACGGCGGAACGTGGGTGCGGCAGCCGCACGGTAAGCCCGGCCGTTGGGCGCACTTCACCGCCGCCGGTGAGCTGGTCTTCCGCTCGCAGGAGGAGGCCGAGGCCGCGGGCCTGGTGCCGCTGTACTCCTTCCCGGAGTTCGAGTCGATCGGCTGGGTGCGCGCGGAGGTCGCCGCTCCCGCCCCGCTGGACCCGGGCAACCCCGAACACCTGCGGCAGGTCGCGGAGTTCGTGCTGGAAGCGATGGGGACGGCGTACCAGCCCGTCGTGATCGACATGCACTCCAAGGCTGCCCGCCTCGAAGCCGCTGCCGCCGAGGCCGAGCAGGATGCCTCCGACCGCAAGCGGGCAACGGATTTCGTTGATGAGAACGGCCACGAGATGTATCCCACCGAGCGCGAGTTCGCAGCAGAGGCGTTCCTCGCCGGTCTCCGTGCTGAGCGCGCACGTCAGGAGGCGGGACAGTGAGCGCGCAGGAGTTCGTGGTGTTCAACGCCGACGGCCGCGAGATCGACTGGGTCGACCCGTACGTGGGCCACATCGAGACCGGGCCGCGCCTGTACCTCGTGGACAACGGGCACTACGAGTACGACATGACCGTGCCGAAGGGTGGATGGTTCGAGATCCGGGAGCGTGCCTCGTGACCGCCGTCGAGTCCCGTCTCGCCGCCACGCTGGCGAAGCACCCGCTGTACGCCGACGAGGAGCGCGATGTGTGCAACTGCGGGTGGGAACCCGACTACGAGGTGGTCGACTTCACCGCTGGTGCTGCGATCCCGGCGCATGAGCACGTGACCATGCAGCACAGCGCGCACCAGGCTGCCGTGATCGCCTCCTCCGACGACCTCGCCGTCATCTCCCTGCCCGAGCCGCAGACGGAGGACGACGAGGGCGAGACGGTCACCTTCTGGCCGTTCAGCGACAGCACGACGGTGCGCACCTACCCGCGATACGGCGAGGTCGGGTGGTCGGTGCACGGTGAGCCTGAGGAGCCGGTGACTCCCGCGTGGACGCAGGAGTTCGCTGCCGCGCTCCTGGCCGCAGCGAAGGCTGCTGAGGCGGTGAGCGACCGATGAGCGAGCGCTACGAGTACGCCGTCATGGCCCGCTCTGCCCGCCCAAACATGGACGGCAGCACCGTGTATCTACAAGTGGTTGACCGCACCTTCCGCCTCGAGAGCAATGCGCGGAACGCGGCGGACCGGCACCCAAACCCGGACGTGGTGGTCTGCAAGCGGCGGGTAACCGAGTGGGAAGAGGTCAGCGACCGATGACACGGATGAATGAGCTGCCCGACATCTGCTTCGACAGCAAGCCGCACCGCTTCATGCTCGCTGAGGATGGCGTCTACGACTGCTCGGTCTGCGGGATTGACGCGGTCGGCGAGGCGGTGACGCGCGATGGCGAGTGAACCGACCGACCTCATCCGCGAGGCGTACTACGCCGACGAGCACGTCACGCTGTACCACGGGTCGATGTTCGACGTGCTACCGACGCTGGGCCGGTTCGATGCGTGCATCGCCGACCCGCCGTACGGGACAACGAACCTGTCGTGGGATAGGTGGCCCGAGGGCTGGCTTGAAACGGTTGCGGAACACACGGACACGCTATGGTGCTTCGGCACCATGCGCTCGATCCTCGACCACGCCGCCGAGTTCTCCGGCTGGCGCTTCGGACAGGACATCGTGTGGCGCAAGAACACCGCCACGTCGATGCAGCTCGATCGGTTCCGGCGCCAGCACGAGCAGGCGCTGCACTTCTACCGCGGCGCATGGCCGGACCAGCACCGCGATCTCCCGAAGATCGAGCACCATGGGCGGCCATCAGGAACTCGTCGACGCGACGGACTTGATGGCTCCGCGAAGCACACGAACCACGCATCGGGTGGTGGCGTGTTCGACAACCACTTCAAGCCGATGGACACGCCGTGGACGGATGACGGCACGCGCTGGGCGACCAGCGTGCTCGATGTGGCGAAGGCGAAGCATCGAGGCCGGATCAACGCCACGCAGAAGCCGCTCGGCGTGATCGAACCGCTGATCCAGTACAGCGTCCCGGCAGGGGGGGTGGTGCTCGATCCGTTTGCCGGGTCCGGCTCCACCGGTATCGCCGCCCGGAACCTCGGCCGTCGTGCCGTGTTGATCGAGGCTCGCGAGGAGCAGTGCGAGACCACCGCGAAACGCCTCGCCGCAGCGGACTTGATGCTCGACCTACCTGTGACCGGAACCGATGATGTCTGACCCGACCGACCTCATCCGCGCCGTCGACCTCGTCCACGTCGTTGGTTACGGCCACCCGCCCAACGGTGGCCCTGCCGAGAAGTTCTGCAAGCACTGCCAGTCGGCGTGGCCGTGTGAGGTGCGCCGCCTGCGGGACGCGCTCGTGGGCGATCGCGAACAGCTCCGTCTCGCGCTCATCGACCAGGCGAACACGGAGGCCGCCCTGGCTGAGGCGAACGCGACCATCGAGCGGGTGATCGAGCAGCGGCAGAACGCGATCGACGAACGCGACAGCCTGCGGGCCATGATCGTGCGCCTGCAACGGCTGGCCGACGACTACCGCGGGGGGCCGTATCCGGAGTTCGCGAGGGCCATCCGCCGAGCCATCGAGGGGCCGAAGTCGTGAGCGCGCCGACGGTCGAGCACCTGCAGTACCGCGACCCGCACGCGCCCCGACGCGGCGAGCAATACACCAGCGCGTACACGCTCGCCGACCTCGAAGCCATGCGCGAGGCGCTGCGGAACAGCCTGCCGCCGTACCACTACCACTCGATGTTCGACAACGATCCGTGCCGCGAGTGCGACCGGCTCGCCCGCCTCGGCCACGGCCACACCCGGGCTCACGCGCAACCCGGCTGGCACGGCCCGCTCACCGCGCTGCTGCACGCCGAGCACGAGGCCCGCGAGCACGACGAGGCTGAGCGCCGGCACGCCGCGCACATCGCCGAGCTCGCGCTCAAGGCCCGCCGGAGCGCGAACCCGATGTGGCAGCGCCTCGGCGACGTCATGCCCGAGTACGAGCGGTGCGACGAGGACGTGGATGCGGTCATGGACGCCATCTACGGAGAGGGTCGCTGGTGACCGCCCCGGATCACGCGCCCCGCAACCCGACCCTCGGTGGCGAAACCCACTACTGGTGTTGGGTCTGCACCCGCATGCTCGCCAGCACCGAGCGCGACGACCGGCAGGCCCGCGGCTGCGGCGCCCACTGCACCAAGGAGGCACCCATGACCGAGGCCCTCGCGATCACCAAGCGCCCGACCGTCCGCCTGTGGAGCCACCACTTCCACTACATCGTGGGCGCCGAACCGACCCGCCCGCCGGAGCGATCCGGCGACAACACCTTCCGCATCCACCTCGCGATCAACTCCGACATCGCACAAGCCCTCACCGACGCAGCGGACTCCCTCGACGGTGCGCACCTCTCCGTCGACACCCCCACCGGGCGCCTCTGCGGACGGATCATCGGATGGTGCGTGAACAAGCCGGGAGGCTTCTACGTCGAGGCGATGGACCTCACCGCGACGTACACCCGGCTCATGCTCCCAAAGCTGCCGCCGCTGCATGACCTGCCCGCCCAGCGCGGCCCGATCACCATCACGCCCGAGCAGGTGCGGCGGACGGCCGCCCGCATCGTCGAAGCGCTACGCGCCACCAACGACGGGGACGCCTACATCGGCGAGCTGTACCGCGGCGACGACGGCGACGGCCCAAGTGGCGACTACCTCGGCGTCCACGGCCCGGTGGACTTCCTCAAGATCGCCGCCTACCTGCTCATGCACCCGGAGGACTGACCGATGAGCCTGCCCCGCACGCCCGCCCACTTCCCGCGGATAAAGCACCGCGCCCGCCTGCGCACCGGCTACAGCCGCCCGCGCTGGTCCGGCTTCGTCGCCGGCCTGTCGACGGTGATCGACGACGGCCCCACCGTGCGCCTGTTCGACGCCGACTGGAACGTGATCGCGACTGCGCGCACTCACTCGGAGCGGCGCAGGCTGTTCCGCGAGCTCACCGGCCAGGCGGTAGCCCAGTGACCGAGGTCGAGTTCTGGCTCCTTCTCGCGCTCGTCTGGCTCACCGGCCTGCCGATCGCCATCCTGTCCGCCATCTTCGACTAGGAGCGCATCGTGCCCCACCTCCGCGACGGCTTCTACCTCGCCGACCCCGACATCGAAGAGCTGCGCCGGCACCTCACCAAGGTCGCCACCATCGTCGACAACTACGCGATCACCCTCACCAGCCAGGACCGCGTCCGCCCGCCCGCCCTCGGCGGCAAGACCGGCAAGGCGAAGCTCGAGGAGATGTGCCCACTCAACGTCGAGGCCCGCGACCGCCTCGACCGGCTCGCCAACGAACTCGGCACCGTCGCCCGCGACATGTGCGAGACCCGCGGCATCACCTACGACGGCGACGAGCACCTCCTCGGCGTCGCCCGCTGGCTCCGCATCAACGTGATCGCGCTGGCGCTCATGCCGGCCGCGGAGGAGCTGCGCGACGGCATCGTGCGGGCGATCGACCGGTGCATGGAGGTGGTGGACCTGCCAACCGAACGCAGCGTGGTGATCGACCGGGACCGCATCGCCGCCGCCAACCGCTCCGTCCTCGACGAGCACGGCGTCGAGGTCATGGCCCGCCGCCTCGGCGACCTCGGCAAGGGCCTCACCGCCGCCCGGGTCCGATCGCTACGGAAGCACGCCCAGCGCTGCACCGTCGAGGCCTGCGCCGCGCACCACCTCGAGCCCGTCTCGCGCGACCCCGACACGGGGAAGCTGTTCTATCGCCTCGGGCACGTGCTCGACGCGCACCACAGCATCGGCCAACGTGGAAAGATCGGCGCATGAGCGCGGCCTTAGTCCGACCCTCCGTGGTAGGCTTCGCGGGTGAGACCGGTACACCCTTCGGGTGGCCGGTCTTTCGCGTTGACGGGCAGAGCTTCGGGCTCACACCCGCCCACCATCGGCGCCGAGCGTCGACCACGCGCCCAACGGGGGCGCAACCGCGCGCCGGGACGCCAGGCAGGCAGCCCGTCCCGGCGCGCCCCACCAGACCACCCCGAGCCCGCACGGGCACACCGGCCGCCGCACGGCTTCCCCGGCAAGGAACGGGAGGCCACCATGGCACGAGCATTCCGACGCGACTGGACCCCCGACGAGGACTCCCGCCTCCGCGAGATCCACGCCCAGGGCCACAGCTACCGCGGCACTGCCGACATCCTCGACGCCGACCACGGCATCGACGTGACCCATCAGCAGGTCGCGCACCGCTGCAAGCAGCTCGGGCTCCTCCCGAACCTGGTCCGCCGGGACACCGCGAACGACGAACGCCGCGAGCGGATCCTCGCATTCCGCGAGCAGCTCGCCGAGGAACTGCTCGCCGACGCCCTGCACATGCGCGAGCGGATCTGGGACGAGTACGAGGTGATCGTGCCCGGCATGGACGGGCCGCGCACGGTGACCCTGGACATCCCGGACGCGAAGGCCGCCGAGAGCTTCGTCGGCGCCGTCGACAAGCTCATCGGCGCCGTGGCGAAAATCGAGAACCTCGGCGGCAACCGCACCGCCGACACCGCGAAGAGCATGATCGCCAAGCTGCAGCGCGGCATCGAGTCGATCGACTTCGAGGAGACCGAGTGACTATCGCGAACGAGGCCAGCCTCGTCGACTTCGGCCTGAGCTGGAAGCAGCTCCGCTCCATAGCCCAGGCAGACGCCCTCGCCTCGAAGCAGCAGATCAACCTGTGGCACGGCGCCATCCGCTCCGGCAAGACCATCGGCAGCCTGGTCAAGTTCCTCATGGCGATCGCCGCCGCACCCGACCACGGCGAGATCGTCCTCATCGGCCGCACCCGCGACACCCTGTACCGCAACGTCATCGCCCCGATGCAGACCGGCTCGATGTTCGGGCCGCTCGCTGAGCACGTGCTGTACAACCGCGGCGCACCCACAGCTCAGGTGTTCGGCCGCACCGTGCACGTCATCGGCGCGAGCGATGCCCGAGCGGAGAACGTGATCCGCGGCCTCACCGTCTGCGTCGCCTACGTCGACGAGGTCAGCCTCGTGTCGGAGGAGTTCTTCAACCAGCTCATGGGCCGCTGCTCCGTCGACGGCGCGCAGGTGTTCGCCACGACCAACCCGGACGGGCCGCGGCACTGGCTCAAGCTCAACTGGATCGACCGCGCCGCCGAGCGCGGACACCGGATCTTCCACTTCTCGCTGCGCGACAACGCCGCCTACCTGCCCGACGGGCTCATCGCCGCGTACGAGGCCCAGTACACGGGCCTCTGGAAGAAGCGCATGATCGACGGCGAATGGTCGCTGGCCGACGGCGTCATCTACGACATGTTCGACCCCGACCGGCACGTCGTCGGCGACCTGCCGGAGATGCGCCGACGCCTGGCGCTCGGCATCGACTACGGCGTCACGAACGCGACCGCGGGCCTGCTCGTCAGTCTCGGCACCGACAGACGGCTGTATGTTTCCGCAGAATGGGCCCCGGGGCCAGGCACGGAGGCAGAGCGCTCCGCAAACCTCAGCGAGTTCGTGCGCACCGCGGGCGAACCCGAGTACGTATTCATCGACCCCGCAGCGGCCGGCTTCCGGCGGCAACTCGTCGCCGACGGCTGGAAGACGGTTTTCAAGGCCTCGAACGCCGTACTCGACGGCATCGGCGTCGTCGCGAGCCTCCTCGCAGCCGACCGTTTGCGCATCCACGAGTCGTGCACGGAGCTGATCGGAGAGCTCCCCGGGTACGTGTGGGACTCGAAACAGGTGGAGAAGGGCGAGGATGCCCCGGTCAAGCTCAACGACCACTTCTCGGATGCCCTGCGCTACGCGATCTACACCAGCCGCATGCTGTGGCAAGACATCATTCCGCTCAACGAGACCCACCGACAACCCGACCAACGACTGGAGGCGTAGATGCCCTTCCCCGCCTCCGATATCGCGTGGCCCCCGCGGCCGCACGAGCTGGTGTTCAATGCCGCCCGTGAACAGCAGGTGTGGTGGGAAGGCGACCCCGACAAGCTCGCCCAGTTCTACGGCGGCCAGCACGCCGCCGCAACCGTCAACGCTTCCGCTGGCCGCCTGGCCCGCGCATGGCAGGCGTTCTGGGCGAAGCCGCAGGCGACCAACGACCCGAAGCGGCTGCACGTCCCCGTCGCCGCGGATCTCGGCCGCATCGCCGCCGGCGTCCTATTCGGTGAACCGCCCACCTGGCGCGCCGCCGACGGCAACCAGGCCGTCCAAGATGCCGCCGACCTGATCCTCAACACCGACGACCTCGCGTCACGCCTGCTAGTCGCGGCCGAGTCCGCAGCGATGCTGTCCGGCACCTACGGCCGCATCGTGTGGAACGGGCTCCTGCGCAAGAACGTCTGGATCGACTTCGTCGATGCCGACCGGGCCATCCCCACCTTCCAGTGGGGCATCCTCACCGAGGTCACGTTCGCCAGCCTCCTCCCGTCCGACGACGGTCGGATCGTGTGGCGGCACCTCGAGCGGCACGCGCCCGGCGTAGTCGAGAACGCCCTCTACTCCGGATCGGCCACCGCCGTCGGGTCGCGCCGGCCCCTCACGGAACATCCCGCCACCGCGGGCATGAAGGAGCAAGTGCCGACAGGTGTCACGGAGCTGACCGCCGCGTACTTCCCGCACCACCGGCCAAATGCGGCATGGAGGGACGTGCCGGAGCTCGCACCACTCGGCCGCCCCGACCTAACCCGCCCCGTGATCCATCTGCTCGACGCGTGCGATCGCACCTGGTCGTCATGGATGCGTGACCTCGACCTCGGTCGCGGACGCCTGATCGTGTCCGAGCAACTCATGAACATCGGCAAGGCGGGCTCGGGATCGGAGTTCGACCTCGACCGTGCGATCTTCTCCCCGGTCGGCGCCGCGATGACGGCGGGTGATATGACGACGCTGCTCGAGGGGCACCAGTTCGACATTCGCGTGCAGGAGCATCAGCAGACGTTCGAGGCCCTGTTGCGGCAGATCATAGCGGCGTGCGGCTACAGCCCGCTCACGTTCGGGCTCGCCGACGAGGCTGCACAGACTGCCACGGAGGTCGACGCGAAGGAGCGGGACACCAACAGCACGCGCGCAACCCGCGTGCGGCTGTGGACACCCAGTCTGGCCGAGCTGGGCACCACGGCGCTCCGGGTCAACGCCCGCGTGTTCGGCACCGTGGCGCCCGAAGAGCTACTGAACGTCGACTTTCCGCCGATGCATCAGCAGTCCCAGAAGCAGGTCGCCGAGACCACGGAACTCCTGCATCGGGCGTCAGCGATCTCGACGGAGATGCGGGTACGGCGCGTCAACCCCGACTGGGACGATGGCGAGGTGGCGGCCGAGGTGCAGCGGATCCAGGACGAGTCTGGGTCAGTGCTGCCGCCGATGCCCGACGAGGGCAATCAAGGCGACCCGTTCGCCGGTCCGGCAGTCGACCCCGCGGCGGACCCTGGCGTCGACGGTGTCGATGCGACCGAACCTGACGGTCCCACCGCGTAGCTTCCGCGCATGGCGTTCGTGCCGGCCGACCAGGTCGAGACCCTCGTCGCGAAGGTCGCCGACCTGTTCCGCAACGCTGAGGCGCGCCTTCTCGCGCGGATGGCCGAGAGCGTCGCCAAGGGTATCGACTCGCCGCGCTGGGCCGAGGAACAACAGCTCCGCCTCGCCCGATACCGGCGCCAGAGCGAGCAGACGTTGCAGCAGCTCCGCCGCGGCCTCAATGCCGCATCGGGCGACAGCGCGTTCACCGCGGCAGCACGCGGCCAGGCATCCGCGCTCGCGACCCTCGGCAAAGCTCTCACGCCCGATGCGGCCGCCGCGGGACGCACCGTCGACACCGAGGCCGTGATGCGCCTCGCAGGCGAGCTGACTCGCACACTGGACTCGGCAGCGCTGCCGATCCTGCGTGTCACCGACGACGCCTACCGCAAGGTGATCGCTGACGTGGCGCACCGCACGATCCTCGGCGAGGCCACGCAGCAGCAGGCCGCGCAGGACGCCCTCAATGAGTTCGCCCGTCGCGGCATCACGTCGTTCGTCGGCCGGACCGGCCGCCGGATGCGGATCGAGCACTACGTCGAGATGGCGACCCGGACGGCGCTGATGAACGCGACGGCGCAGGGGCACATCGACCGCCTGCGGGACATGGGCACGCGCCTCGTCGTCGTCTCGGATGTGCCGCAGGAGTGCGCGAAGTGCCGCCCCTTCGAGGGGAAGGTGCTCGCGCTCGACGATGCCAACATGGACACGATCGCCGACGGGCAGCGAGTGCAGGTGTTCGGCACGCTCGCCGAGGCACGGTCCGAGGGCCTGTTCCATCCCGGGTGCCGGCATTCGATCGCGCCGTGGCGCCGGAACATGCGCAGCTTCGGCGAGACCGCGGACCCGCAGGGCGACAAGGATCGCCAGCGGCTCCGGTACCTCGAGCGGCAGGTGCGCGCCGCGCGCCGCGAGGAGCTGGTGGCGCTCGACGACGAGGCCCGTAAGGCGGCGCGCCGGAAGGCCGCCGCGTGGCAAGCCCGGATCCGCCAGCACGTGGCGAGCACGTCGGCGAAGCGCCAGCCCGAACGTGAGCGGATCACCGCGCAGTTCCGGCCGCCTGCGCTCACGCCTCCGCCGGTCTCACGTTCTGTCGCCAAGCTGCAGACGCCCACCGCGGCAGTCCGTGCGAAGTTCGACGAGGTGCCGCTTGCAGGAGATGTGCTTCGCGGCCAGCAGAGCGACCGCCTGACCGAGCATGAGAAAGGCACGTTGGAGAGCTACGCCGGCCTGACATCCGAGCAGACCAACAAGGCGCTCCGCGGACAGATCCCGATGACGCCCGAGATTCGGGAGCGGGTCGAGACGATCCGCGGCGCGCTCGCCAAGTACCCGACCGCCGAGGCCATGCGCGTCACCCGCGAGCTCGACGGCACGACGCTGAATCTCACCGCCAACGCGGCGAGCCTCGATCATCTCATCGGGGCGCAGATCGTCGAAGACGGCTTCATGTCCACCAGCACTCGCGGTGTCGCGCCGCGGCGCGCGTCACGACCTGAACCGATCGAGCTCGAGCTGCTCGTCCCGCCCGGCACTCCAGCGCTGAGGCTCGGCATGCTCAACGACTTCGACGCCGGCGAGTCTGAGGCGCTCGTCATGGACGGCGTTACCTACGTGATTCTCGCGGCCTACAAGCTCCCCAAGGGCGAGCAGCGCGGGAGTAGGATGTGGCGCATACTCGCCGCGATCATCCCGAAGGAGCCGTCATGAGCCGCCTGCTGGACGAGGACATCCACCCTCGGATCGTCGAACGCACGCCTGAGCAGGTCGAGCGGGACAACCGGTATATCGAGCAGCTCTTCCGCGACATCGACGCGAAGGCTGCCGAACGTAAGGCCACCGGCTCCAAGTAGCGCCACGGCGCGCACCTAGACGAAACCCCGTTCCACCGCATGGTGGGGCGGGGTTTTCTCGTGCCCGAATCCGGGCGCGAACATCCCGCGAGGCCCGCACGGGCCGACCGGCATCACCGCACGGAGATGAATCGCTCATGACGCCCGACCTCCCCATCCACCCGACCACCGGCCTTCGCGCGCTCGGCATGACTAAGCGCGGCCCGATCTGGCCCGCCATTGGCGGGTCCGTCGACGAGGGCGCGCCGACCGGCCGAGAAGGCGCGACGCCCCCCGCCGATCCGGCTGCACAGACCCCGGCCGCGCCCGCCCCCGGGTCGCCCGCCTCTGAGCCCACGGACGACACCGACTGGAAGGCCAAGTACGAGGCCACGGTCGCCGAGTCTCGCAAGCACGAGGGGCGCGCCAAGAGCACCAAGACCCAGCTCGACGGCGTCCTCGCCGCCCTCGGTCTCAACGCAGGGGAGAAGCTCGACCCCGACAAGCTCGCAGCCGACCTCACCGCGAGCCGCAGCGAGACCACCAGCCTTCGCGTCGAGAACGCCGTACTGCGTGCCGCAGCGGCGAACGGCGCCAACCCCGACGCCCTCACCGACTCCCGCAGCTTCATGACCACCGTCGCGAAGCTCGATCCCACCAGCGCCACCTTCGACAAGGACGTGGCGAAGGCGATCACCGACGCCGTTAAGGCACACCCCGGACTCGCCGCAACCCCCACCATGCCGCAGGCATCCGGGGCCGAAATTCACGGCGCCGGCGCGCCCGCGGACATCGACACCCTGATCGCCGACGCACAGAAGCGTGGCGCACTGGGCGAGGTGATCGCGCTCAAGCAGCGCAAGTACCTGACCCCCACCAAGTAGCCCGAGGAGGCTCACCATGGCCGGTATCACCGGAATCTCCAACACGTTCAACGCCCCGAACTACCACGGTGAGCTGTTCGCCCTCACCCCGACCGACACCCCGCTCCTATCGATGGCAGGCGGTATCGGCGGCGGCAAGCAGGCCACCTCCACCGAGTTCGAGTGGCAGACCTACGACCTGCGCGAGCCGGAGCTCCGGCCCCGCCTTGAGGGTGCCGACGCCCCGAACCCGGAGGCTCGCGTCCGAGCGAACGTCAAGGGCGTGGTGCAGATCTTCCACGAGGCCGTGGGAACTACGTACACGAAGTCGGCGACGGCGCAGCAGCTCGCCACTGGCGGCGCCGTGAACACCGCGGACGGGCTCGGCGTCGGCAACCCCGTCGTCAACGAGCACGCCTGGCAGGTTCAGCAGGCCCTCACGCAGATCGCGCGCGACACGAACTTCGCGTTCTGGCACGGCAAGAAGAACGTGCCGGTGGACAACACCACGGCGCGGCAGACCGCGGGCATGCTGTCCGTGATCACCACGAACGCTTCGAGCGTCGGCGCGGTGGTCACGGCAGCGTCGGCGACGGACACCGTCACCGCGGCCTCGCACGGCCTGGCCAACGGAGACCAGGTGTCGTTCACCGACCCCGGCGGCGCCGCGGTCCGCGTGGACCGCACGTACTTCGTGGTCAGCTCCGCGGCGGGCACCTTCAAGGTCGCCACGACCGCGGGCGGCCCGGCCATCACCCTCGGCACCGGCACCCCGAAGTACGTGGCAGTGTCCGGCTCCACCGTCACCGGCAACAAGGCGACCGTCGACCGGGTCAACGCGTTCGTACAGGGCATCTTCGACAACGGCGGCCTGGTGCAGGGCGAGACCCGCACCCTGTTCGTCCCGTCGATCCAGAAGACCCTCATCACGAAGGCCTTCATCGAGGCCGGCCAGAAGATCCCCGGCGTCGTGTCAGGCAACTCGGGTCACGTCCTCGGCGGTGTCGCGGTGGACCGGATCACCACGGACTTCGGCGACCTGAACATCGTCGTCGACCGCGCCCTCCCGAAGGACGCGATCGTCGCCCTGTCGATGGAGCAGGTCGACCCGGTCTTCCTATCGATCCCCGGCAAGGGTGTCCTGTTCGAGGAGGAGCTGGCGAAGACCGGCGCCGTGGACAAGACGCAGATCTACGGCGAGATCGGCCTCAAGTGGGGCAACGAGCGCGCTCACGGCGTGCTCCGCGGCCTCGCGGTGGCCTAGCTAGGCCCCGCCTGTGGCTCTCGCCTACGCGGACGTCGACGATCTCGCCCAGTACACGGGTGAGGTCGCGCCGGCGGGCGCCGCGCGTCTCCTTCGGGAGGCCGCGGCGCTCGTCCGGTTCGCCACCCGCAACGACCTGTACGACGTGCAGCCATCAGGGCTCCCATCCGATGACGACCTCCGCGAGGCGATGCGTGACGCCACCTGCGCGCAGGTCGAGTACTGGATCGCCGCGGGCGTCGACCCCGTTGCCGGGAACCCCGGCGGCAGCTCCTCGGTCGCGAACGTCGAGATCGACGGCGCCAAGGTGCAGTACTCCGCCGACCCCGGCGAGACCGCGGCGTCCGCGGCCCGCGCCGCGAGCATCACCAGCCTCATCGGCCCGGCCTACGCGCTCCTCCGCAACGTGGGGCTCGCGAGCGCATGAGCGCCGCCGAGGACGCCATCGCCGCGTTCTGGACGCAGCCGGTCGCCGTCGAGCGGTACCTCGGCAGCGGCCCCGACGGCGACGTGTATGCGCCCGCCGAGACCGCGCTGTGCCGGGTGAAGCACGCGCCGCGGCTCATCCGCGACAGCACCGGCCAGGAGGTTGTGTCGCAGTCCCGCGCCTCCACCGACGCGGACACCCCAACAGTCCCGGTCGGCAGCCTCGCCACGTTCCCTGGAGACCCGCAGCCGCGCATCGTGATCGCCCAGGAGCGCCACCGCGCGATCCCCGGCGTCACTCCCGACTTCTACTCCTTTGACTGCGCCTAGGAGGCGATCCGATGCAGCTCCCGCAGCTCCCCGCCAGCGTGGACCGAGCCAAGATGATCGACGCCGTGCGCACTCTCGGCATCCCGACCGACGGCCTCAAGTCCGTCGAGATGGACGGCGAGTCGATCGAGCTCACGTACATCTCGCACGAGGTGTCCGGCTCGCGGTTCCCGATCGTCACCCTCGCTGTCGCGGTGGTCGATGGCTGACTTCTCCGCAGGCGGCGTCTCGTTCACCTGGGACGGCGACGACTTAGTCCCCGACGAGCTGCTCACCCGCGCCCTGCAGGCCGGCGCTGAGCACCTCCTCGAGGAGTCGAACCGCATTGCCCCCATCGAGACCGGCGCGCTCATCCGCTCCGGCGTCGCCCGCGCCGAGGGCGGCGAGGCGGCGGTCGGCTACAACACCCCCTACGCCGTCCGGCAACACGAGGAACTGGGCTACCAGCACGACGACGGCCGCGAGGCGAAGTATCTGGAGAACGCGCTGCTGCGGAACAAGGACGCGATCATGGAGACGATCGCTGACACGATCCGCGAGGGCCTCGGCGGGTGACGGCATCCTCGGCTGAGGTGCTCCGCGCGCTCGCGCAGCACCTCGCGGACCTCGGCGTGGCGGTCTACACGCCGACCTACCCAGCGTCGGTTCCGCTGCCGGCGGTCACCTTCGGCCGCCTCCCGCAGTCGCCCACCCTCGCCGTCGCCCTGAACCGGTACCACACCGACACGTCGGCCGACAGTGCGAACCCCACCATGCGCATCCAGCTCCGTTGGCGCGCATCGAAACTCCTCGCCGTCGAGCGCATCGCCGACGACGCCCACCGCGCGATCCGCTTCAACGAATCGCCCGACCTGACTTCCGAGCCGCAGATGTGGCCCGGCGGCGTGCGCGTGCAGTCGTGCGCGCGCGTGATCTCCGCGCCCTCCGAACCCGACGCCAACGGGAACTGGGAGCGGGCGGATTCCTTCGAGCTCATCCTCAACCCCGCCTAGGAGGCACACAATGGCAGTTCTCAAGCCCCCCAACAGCAACAACCTCACCACCGTCGCCGCCGGCCAGTACGCCGTTCAGATCTGGGACGCACTGTCCAGCTCGTGGCTGTGGCTCAACGGCATCAGCAAGTTCGAGCCCAAGAACAAGGCGAAGCTCGAGGACGACTCCGACATCTACGGCAACAACTGGGAATCCCAGATCGCCATGGGTAACGGCCTCGAAATCGGCATCGAGGGCATGGTCAAGGGTGAGGACATCGGCACCTTCACCACCGACCCCGGCCTGGCGATCCTTCTCGCCGCCCGCGAGGAGACCGGCACCGACAACCTGGTGAAGCTGCGGTACTGGCGTCACGACGACCTGCCGGAGGCGAAGGAGGCGACGTTCACCGTCGACATCAGCCTCAGCGGCGGTAAGCCGAACGAGACGCAGAAGTGGTCCGGCACCCTGCACGGCCGCGGCCGCCCGGACACGATCGCCAAGCCTGCGGCACCGTCGTCGTTCACCCTTGAGGTGAAGGGCTCCCCGACGGGCGGCAACTACCCGCTGACCGTGGGCGGACAGACGTACTCGGCGCTGTTCTCCGCGAACGACGCTGCGATCCAGTCCGGCCTCGCGGGCCTGTCCACCGTCGGCGCAGGCAACGTCACCGTGACCGGCACCGGCGTGATGACCGTGACGTTCGCCAACGGCGGCACGCTCACGTCGGGCACCAACACGCTGACCGGCGGCACGTCGCCGTCCGTCGCGATCACCGCCCTGTAGCGGCCCGTGCGCGAGACATTCGCGCGGTGGTCCGACCCCGCCCTCACACTCACTGTGGGCGGGGTCGGCATCACCATCCCCCCACCGACCATCCGCGTCGGCCTCCAACTCAAGGCGATGTACGCCGACCTCCTGGCCGGTGAATCCGCCGACATCCCAGACCTTCCCGCACTCCTCCTCGACGGCGCGCAGCTCCCTGACAGACTCACCGCGTTCGAGGTGCAGCACATCGCGCGCACCGCGGCCGCGCACTTCGGCGGCGGCCCAGCGCTCTCCGAGCACGTGTGGCGCAGCCTCGACCCGAACCGCGACGAGCCCACTGCGCCAACCGAACCCGTGCAGCTTCTCGGCCCCTGGGGCTGGTACGACCCCGCACCTCGCGCCTACGGCGACGACGACCCCGGCGGCGGCCCATACAACCCGCACACCGGCTACCGCCAGTGGTGCAACGACCCCGCCGACACGCCGGACAAGCCCGCCATGGCCCTCACCTGGTCCGAGCTCTTCGAACGCTGGGACGCCGTCGTCTGCGACTTCCAGCAGCACTACGGCGTCGACCTCGACGAGCTCGCCGATACCCGCTCGATCACCTGGCTTGAGACCCGTCTCGCCGGGCTGCAGGAGATCCCCGACTCCCGCATTCGCATTCTCACCAACGCCAAGGAGGCGCCCCGTGAACTTCCCTGACCTGCGCGACTTCTATGACCCCGCCCTCACGCTGCCTGTCGACGGCGTCGAGTACCGCATCGAGGCACCGAGCATCAAGGATGGTGTCCAGCTCCGCCGCGTCATGCTCGACCCGAAGGTGTCAAAGAAGCGCACGGATCTGGACTACCTGAAGATCGTGTTCGGGCTGATCGGTGGCGAGCACGACGCGAAGCGCGACGTGTTTCGCGGCGCCAAGGACAGCGTGTTCGCGCGTCTGGAGTCTGCGGGTGCACCGTGGCCGACGATTCTCCGCGTTGCGGAGACCGCGGCGCTGAACTGGTCGTTCGGCGAGTCTCACGCGATCGGTTTCTGGGCGCGGGAGCTGGTCGGCGACCTCACGGCATCGGCGGTCGCCGCTGCCGCCGAAGGCGTGCCCGAGACCGAGGCTGCCGAGTAATCCGTGGCGATTGATGTCGGCGAGCTCCGCGCCACCCTGCAACTCGATCGCGAGGACTTCCAGCGTGATCTCTCGCAGTCGCAGAGCAGCTTTCAGCAGCTCGGCGCCGTAGCACAGCAGGCTGGTTCCGAAGTCGCGAAGGCCTATCAGCAGGCGGCGACCGAGGCGAAGAAGTCGGGCGACGCAGCGAAGACCGCCGCCCAGACCGCGAACACCGCGCGCGCCGCCTCCCTAGATGCCGTTGAGGCGCTGCGCCGCAAGGAGGTCGACCTCCAGCGCGCCCGCACCTCAGGCGACACCGAGAAGATCGCCCGCGCCGAGGCGAACCTCGAGTCTGCCCGCCGCAAGGTGGAGATCGCCGCCGGTCGCGAGGCCACCGCTACCGAACGCGCCACCGACGCCATCGAGCGCGCCGTGACCGCGGCCCAGCGCGCGGATACCGCCTTCCGGCAGATGGGCCAGTCTGCGGCGCAGGGGATGAACCAGGCCAGCGAGGAAGTCGGCCGGTCGAACCCGTTCGCCGCACTCGCGAACTCCGCGCGCGAGTCGGGCCAGGAGGCGGGCGAGAACCTCGCCGGCGGCCTACCCGCTCCGATCGCGCGCGCCGTGGCCGCAACCGGCCCCGTCGGAACGGCGATCATGGCTGTCGCAGCGGTCGGACTCATGGCAGGCAAGGCGCTGGCCGAGAACATCTCCAAGGGCCTCGAAGTCAACGCGGCCAAGGCGTTCGACACCGTCAAGTTCGGCTGGACCGAACAGCAGGCCGCCGAAGCAGGCAAGGCCGCGGCGGACGCGTTCGGCAACGCGTACGGCGAGTCCGTGCAGGCCAACCGCCAAACGGCGGGCCTCGCGATTCAGTCGGGCCTCCTCGACGGGAACGCGACCGCCGAGCAGATCCAGCCCGTCATCGAGAAGCTCGACACGGTCACGTCGATTCTCGGAACCGATATTCCAGAGACCGCACGTGCTGCCGGCCAGATGATCCGCACAGGTATGGCCAAGGACGCCACCGAGGCGCTGGACCTGCTGACCGTGGCTCAGCAAAACGGCCTGAACGTGTCGGGCGATCTGATGGACACCCTCACTGAGTATGGAACGCAGTTCCGCAAGGTGGGGCTTGATGGCGTCACCACTCTGGGGGTCATCTCGCAGATGTGGAAGGCCGGCGCCCGGGACACCGATGTGGCCGCCGACGCGCTCAAGGAGTTTGCGGACAAGTCGATCGACGGCAGCAAGACGACCATCGCCGCATACGAGGCGATGGGTCTCAACGCCGATGACACCATGGCGAAGTTGGCCGGTGGTGGCCAAACCGCTCGCGACACGCTACAGCAGGTCTGGGACAAGCTCTCCGGTGTTCGCGACAACGTCAAGCGCAACGAGATTGGCATCGCCCTGTTCGGCGAGAAGTGGATCGATCTCGGCGGCGCCATCAACGGCATGGACCTCTCAACTGCCTCGCAGCAGCTTGGCGACGTGGCTGGGGCCGCACAGCGCGCAGGCGACGGCATCAGTGGCGCGAGCGACGACATCCAGGCTGCAAAGAACAAGCTGTCGATCGCGGCCGACGAGGTTCGCGGACGGCTGGCCGAGGCGTTCGCCCCGTCGATCTCAGAGGCCGCCCAGTGGGTGTCTGATCACGTCGACGAGATCTCCAAGGGGCTCGAGATCCTGGGCGGTGTCGCAGGCATCGCTGCGGCGGCCGTGGGCGGCATGTTCGGCATCGCACTCGGTGGCGCAGCGGTCGTGCAGCAGGCGCTCTCGCGTGTCGCCGAAGGCTTCCTCAAGGTGGCCAAGTACGCGCTGGAGGCCATGTCGCACATCCCCGGTATGGGAGACCTGGCGAAGGGCAACATCGCCCTGATCGACTCGCAGTTGAAGATGGTCGAGGGCTGGAAGAAGGGCGCCGACGCCGCGTCCGATTTCGCGGCCGAGGTTCTCAAGGGCTCGTACTCGATCGCGGGCGCGTCGGCAGAGCTGTTCACCAGCGAGAAGCGCGCCAAGACCGCCACCGATGCGTTCGGCAACCTCGGGATCAAGGTCCGCGAGGTGCCGGACAAGAAGCAGATCGTCATCGAGGATAACAGCCCGGCGACGATGAAGAAGCTCGCCGACCTGGGGATCAAGGTCCAGACCCTCCCCGACGGCACGGTTTACATCGACGCGCAGGACGAGGACGCGAAGACGAAGATCGCGGAGCTGTTGAAGCCGGGGACGAAGGTCGTGACGATCCAGGCCGTCGCGGCGGACCAGGCTGTGGCATCGGCGTTGTCGGCGATCACAGGCTCTCCGTGGGCGGTGGCCGCCGCGTCCGCCCGCACCGCGTTGACGTTCGCGCAGAACGGCGGGTCGATCACCTCGCAAGTGGCAGGCAAGACACGTCCGCCAGCCACCTCGAACCCGAAGCCTGAGACCGTAGTCCAGGAGACGAGCGAGGAGCGCGATAAGCGACTCAAGGCCGAGGCGGCCGCAGCCGCGAAGGCTGAGGCGGCGCGGAAGAAGACCGAGAAGGAGCAGGCCGCCGCCGCGAAAAAGGCCTCCGACGCGCAGGCGAAGATCCCCGGGCTCGAGCGCGCGCTCGCCCTGGCCGAGCAGCGGTACCGCGAGTTGAAGCCGAACGCCTCCACATCGTCTCGGATGTCTGCGCAGGACTCCGTCACCAAGGCCCGCGAGGCGCTGGAGAAGGCCCGCACCGACGCGAAGGGCACCACCACCACCACGACGTCCGACGGTAAGCCGGTCACGGTCACCGGCGACGGCAAGGGCGGCACCGTCCAGGTCGGCACCGGCAGCAACCCGCTGCAGGTCGAGCCCGCCAACAGCGCGCAGGGCGACGGCATGCGGGTGTTCGTCACGAACATGCCCGCGGGCGGTGTCGGCGGCGGGATCAAGCTGTCGCTGTTCGCGAACGGCGGCGTGGAGGATCACCGGGCGCAGATCGCCCGCGGTGGTGACATGCGGGTGTGGGCGGAGCCGGAAACCGAGGGCGAGGCGTACATCCCGCTGGCGCGGAGCAAGCGCGGCCGGTCGATGGGCATCCTCCGTCAGGTCGCCGCACGCTTCGGACAACGCCTCACCGCGTTCGACAACGGCGGCATCGTGCCCAATGCAGGCGTCACCGGCGGCACCATTCAGCTCGGCGACGTGTCCTCGGCTGGCATCACCACCCAGGAGCAACAGGACGCCTGGGACACGATCCGCCAGCAGTTCCCGGCGGCATCGCTGAACAGCGCGACGCGCACCCAGGACGTCGGCTCCGGCTTCGACTTCCACATGGCGGGCGAGGCCATCGACATCGGCGGATCCCCGGCGCTCATGATGCAGATCGCCGAGTGGATCGCGACCACCTACCCGAACAGCCGCGAGCTCATCCACGGCCCCGGCTTCGCCAAGCAGATCAAGAACGGGAAGATCGTCGGCGACGGTGGCGGCAGCTACGGCTACTACGCGGGTGCCGGTCGCCACGACGACCACGTGCACTGGACGCCGCCGAGCGGGTACACGTTCGGTGGCGGCGCCGCGGTGGTCGCCGCCGACGGCAAGGCGATCCCCCTCGGCGCCGTCGGCCTCACCGCCAGCTCGACACCCGACGACGTGGCCAAGGCGATCATCGGCGAGGGCCGCAAGCGTGGGTACAGCGACGAGGACATCCGCAAGATCCTCGCGACCGCGTTCGGCGAGTCCGGCCTGGTCATGCAGAACTCCAAGGACGGACCGTGGAACGGGATCTTCCAGCAGGACGCCAGCTACAAGGGCCGCGACGACCCGAACACCAACATCCGGGGCTTCTTCGACGAGCTGGACAAGGGCAGCAAGGACCACACGATCGAGCAGCGGATCGTCGGCGTCCAGCAGCACCACGACGCCGACTACCTGGGCGTGTCCGCGGGCGACGCCACGTACGCCGAGAACACGATCACTAACCGGCAGGCCGAGGCTGACGCGATCTTCGACCGCGTGCAGGCGAGCGTCCCGATGTCGACGACGGCCACCGGCGCGACTCCGACCGGCACCGACACGAAGACGACCACCGGTACGGGCGTCGGGCAGAACGTGTACGTCACCGGCGGCAAGCTCGACAGCATCGGCACCGGCGGCGGGTCGCAGTTCAAGTTCAGCCTCTTCGCCAACGGTGGCATCGAGGACCACGCGCCCCAGATCGCCCGAGCGGGCGACATGCGCGTCTGGGCCGAGCCCGAGACGGGCGGCGAGGCCTACATCCCACTGAGCCCGGCGAAGCGCCCGCGCTCCATCGCGCTCTGGCACGAGACCGGCCGGCGCCTCGGCGTCACCGGCTACGCGGGCGGCGGCATCAGCCTCCCCAAGGTCGAGGCCCCGAAGATCGCGCCCACGCTCGGACCGGGCATGGCGCTCCCGATCCCCGCAGCAGCCACCGCCCCTGTAGGCGTGGGTGCCGCAGTCGGGGCGGGCGCCAAGGCGTTCGACCCGCTCGCGGCCCTCGGCCTCGGCGCCGGCGCGCAGCAGGGATCGGTGGCGGGAACCGGTGAGACCGTCACCCCGCAGCAGTACGCCATGCAGCGCACGCTCCAGATGGGCGGCGACCTCGCGAAGATCGGCGTCCAGGCCCTCAAGGAGATCCTCCTCCCGTCGGGGCTGGAGTCGAGCCAGGCCGGCAACGTCGTATCGCTCATCAAGTCCGTGGGGCAGGGCATCAGCTCGAGCGCCGAGAAGAAGCGCACCACCACAACGACCGCCAAGTCCCAGGACGGCTCGCGAGTCTCCCAGACCACCAACAACTTCTACGTGTCCTCGGCCGACGAGGTCGTGCGCGCCCAGCGCACGAAGGAAGGCCAGGACGCACTCGGCTACGACGGGAGGTTCGTCTGATGGCGGCAGTCGCACCGATCGACGAGTGGACTCTCATCGACACCCAGGGCCAGGAGTGGCACCTGCAGCACAACGACCCCGAGCTGTGGGGCGTCGAGGGGGTCAAGCTGTGCGACGACCCCAAGGGCTTCGACGGGCCGGTGTTCACGAAGATCATCCAGCAGCACGCGGGCCAGGAGGGCGGCACGGACGGCGGCACCCGCTGGGACTACATCGAGGGCGTCTTCAAGGTCCGCCTCTACCACCGCACCGGACGACCGAAGAGCGTCGTCGAGTCGGAGTGGCGGCAGGGCTGGTCTCCGGATGAGACGTGCATGCTCAAGATCCACCGGCCCGACGAGGGCACCACGCGGTGGCTGTTCGTGCAGCTCAAGGAGCGGCTCAAGCCCGAGACCTCCCGCGGCAAGGACCGGAACCTGTTTCCGCACCACGACATGATCATGACGGTGCTGGCACTGGATCCGTGGTGGCACTCCGGCACGCACGAGACGGAGCTGGAGACGACCACGTTCGTGCCCGACCCGTCACCGAATCGCGTCTGGGATCCGGGCTTCGACGACCTGCTCACTCTGTGGTGGACCGGCGGCGGCTGGACCAAGGACACCGGCGTCGGCCACACCGCGCCCGGCTCGGCGCGCACCACCGCGAACGGCACCCGCCGCATCCTGCGCGCGAAGTCGATCCCCGCCCGCGGCGGTCAGCTCTGGACCGAGCTGTCCGCGTGGGTCCGCTGGCAGTCCCTCACCATCACGGGCTCCGGCGCGGCGATCACTCTCGAAGTCGAGGCCTTCAACGGCGGCGACAGTCTCGGCGTGACCACCGTCGGCAACATCGTCGACCCCGGCACCGGCGGCACCTGGGCGCAGCTCAAGACCACCAGCTTCGTAACCCCGCCGAACACCACGAACATCCGCATCCAGCTCGCCGTCGAGTCCCGCGTGCTCCTCGGCACCGTCTGGGCGGACGACTTCATCGCCACGTCGGTGCTGACCTACACGGCGACGATGACCGCGCCCGTATGGAACCCGTGCGACCGCGACATGTACTTGCGCTACGAGCTGTCTGCCGAGGTCGAGACCATCTGGGAGATGCCCGACTACAGCTTCGGCTCGAAGTCGCAGGGCCGCCCCGTCGTCGACGCCGCCCGCACCATCCGGCTCAAGGAGATCCAGAACGGGCAGGAGCTGAACATCAACACCTACCCGCTCGAGGAGCGCATCGTCGCCGACGACGCCACCCTGCAGTGGGCCCGGCAGAACGCGGTGGACTGGCTCTACCCGGTCCCCGCGTACACGCCGCCCACCACGCTCACGTTCAAGGCCACGGTGGTCGACACCTCGAAGCCCGTCGGGCTCATCATCTTCCAGGACCGCAAGTGGTCCATGCCGTACGGCCTGCAGCGCGCCGGCATCCCCGAGGTGCCCACGCCGTGACCTCGGCCCTCATGACCCGCCTGCACCAGTGCGCAGAGCGGGCGGATGACGCACGCCAAGAACGGAAGGATGCGCGCCGACGGCGCCCGCTGATCCGCATCTGGGATGGCGACTGGAACCTCATCGGCCGCGTCGAGGCCGAGATCTCCGCGTCGTTCGAGTGGAAGCTCAACGAGACCGGCGTCGGGAAGCTCGTCCTGCCGATCGACCACTACATCTCCCGGTGGGTCATCGACTTCCACGACCGCAAGGGCAACGTCCACATCACTGTCGACAAGGATGGCGCGCGGTGGGGCGGCCGGATGAAGCCGTTCACCGTCCGCAAGAGCACCGACGGCAAGAAGGTGCTTGAGCTGACCTTCATGCACGACTACGAGGAACTCAAGTACATCGACCTGTGGGCGAATCCGTTCCTGCCCGCGGTGTTCCAGTTCCCGAAGATCTTCATCCTGGCCGGCCCGGCGCGCTGGGTGCTCAAGCTGTTCCTGTTCCTCAATGTGCTTCGCCTTGAGGGCAACCTGTGGCGGCTGCCTGACGATCCGCTGCAGCCGTCGAGCTGGTTCGCGGCGCTGGATATGTCGCAGTGGAACATCGTGGTCAAGCCGTCGGGGTTCCTCGACGACGACTCCACGTGGACGCTGTGCGGCGCGAGGTTCAAGACGTGGCACGACATGTCCCGGGCGATCCTCGAAGACGCGCAGCTCATGGTCGAGTGCCGCCGCTGGATCACGGGCGATCCGCCACCGTGGCCGGGCGCGCCGGAGCTGCGCAACGGCACCCTTGTGGTGGACATCGTCGACAAGAGCTACCTCCGCAACAGCGCATCCGGCACCTCGACGCACGGCTGGGCGTGGGAGGGTCTGGTCAAGACCTTCCTGACGTTCCAGCCCAACTACGTCGAGGAGTACGTCAACACCGTCGACGACCCCAATGACCCGGGGGAGTACAAGGCACCGTTCTGGCTCGGCACCCGGCCGCAGGCCCCGTGGGTGACGTTCCGCGAGGGCACGCTCACCGGCATCCAGTCGTCGGAGTTCACGCACAGCGCGGCGACCGCAGTCCAGATCAACACCGGCGGCCACTCCATGCCCGGTGTCAACGAGGCATTCTCGGCGCTCGTCCAGGGCCTCGGCGACATCATCACGAGCAACATCCAGTATCAGGGCTACGGCATCGGCGCGCAGGGCGGCGCGATCGACGCCGTGCTCCGCCCGATCTACAGCGACGTGGTGCTCGCATGGATGAGCTGGAAGTCCATCCTGCGCGCCCAGTCCCTCGGCTGGTCCCACTACCACGAGTACTTCCAGACCGGCGCCGACAAGGCGTTCACCATCTCCGCGCTGATGGTCATGCGCGCCGGCTTCCTCGCGACCGACCAGCAGACCACGTACCGCATCGAGGTCGTCGACGGCGCTCCATTCCTGGTGGGCGACAACGGTCAAGGCCACTTCTGGCTCGGCGACCGCATCGGCGCCACGATCCTCGGCGCCACCGTCGGCCGGATCTACGTCGACCAAGTCAACACCCTCACCCTCGCGTGGGACCGGCAGAAGTCGGCGCAGTGGGGAATCACCGTCGGCCGCGACAAGCAGCTCGAGCGGCCCATGGAACGAGCCATGCGCCACATTCAAGTCATCGCGTCGGACCTGCGGGACTTGGGGGTATTTTGATGCGCCAATCGATTCTGTCGGGCCACCCGCCGAATCACGGCGCACTTGCGACACAGGCGAGTCCCTCGCTGCTTCGTGATGTGCGTGTTCTCAGGCGTGAACTCGTGGCTGCGCTTGCAGTGCGTCTTAGACGCGTGGTTGTGCCGCCCGTGCCGGACGGTATCCCGGATGTTCTCAGAGACCGTTCCCCAGTAGAGGTTCTCGGGGCGATTGTCCTGCGGATCGCCGTTGCGGTGACAGCCGTGCATCCCAGCCTCGGTCGGGTCGCCGACGAACGCTTCGAGGACCAGGCGGTGGATGAGCCACGGGCGATGGTCGCCGCCGATCGCGATCGTGGCTGCGAAGTAGGGCAAGGTGCCCTGTTTCGTGTGCAACTTCATCACTCTCGGGGCGCCATGCCGGAGGCTGCGCAGGCGTCCGAGGTTACTCACCTCGTAGGCGCCATTAAATCGCGGGATCGGCTTCCAAATCTCCGTCGCGGTCATGCTCCAAATTTACTGCGCGCCACCGACAAGTCTCGGCGCGCCTCAACGTATTGCGAGGTGTTCTGATGAGTGAGCGGTCGGTCAACAGCCCCGACATCTTCCCGACGCGGGAGAACTGCAACCGTGAGATACCCGGCGAACGGTTCCTGTGGATGTTCGTCGGCCTGCCGCAGGTCACCGGCGGAGCCATGCCGTTCCCGGTCCCGTACCTGCGCAAGCTGTCCGAACACTTCGTCGACCTCGGCATGATGGACGAGTGCCCGCGGTGCGGCCACCACGAGACACCCAAGAAGTGGCTCGACCTTCCCGACGACGCGCACGCGCTCCTCAACCCCGGGGTGTGGCGCGAGGGTGCACCGCCGGAGCAGCCGCGCACGACGCGCTCGCAGATCGCCGGCCGAATGACGCGCGTGGAGCGCCAGGCGTGGCTCGCTGAGCTGCAGGCCGCGGAGGAGCGCGCCGAGGCTGAGGGCGGGATGCAGTGACGACACCGTCGCGCCCGACACCGTGGCAGGCCGCGAACGTCGACCCCGGCGACGGCGGGCTCGCGCACTACGCCACGCAGGGCGAGGCCGAGTGGAAGGCCCGGATCCTCGAATCCGCCACCAAGAGCCTGCTCTCGCTGGGCATGTGGGCACTCAAGGTGCCCCTGGTCGACGACCTCACGGAGGCCATCACCGGCGTGGGCGAGGTGGACCTCAATAACGACGGCATCCCCGACCTGCAGCAGGTGACGGAGTTCCTGGAATCGAAGTGGGACCTCGTCGACAACATCGGCGACGCGGTCGAGCTGCTCACCAACGCGTTCATCGCGGTCATCAAGGCCGCGGGCGGCGACTACTCCGACATCACGAAGCTGCCGGAGCAGGCGCTCGAGGTCGTCGAGAACATGATCCGCACCCTCGCCACGGCGGTCTTCGATCCATCGTGGCTCGCGAACATCGTGCCCGGGCAGGTCGGCTCAGGCTGGTCCGACAACCTGCTGACGAATCCGATTTTCGATGGCGTGGTCTCGCTGCTGTCGGAGGCCGGGTGGGAGCACGACGGCACGGTGTTCCCGGCTGGTGCGAAGGGCTCCGGCAAGGTCGTCGCCGACGGCACGCGGAAGACGCTGTCGAACAAGATCGTCAAGGGCTCACCGGGGCAGATGCTCCGTGCTGGCGGCCAGGTCGAGTGGAGCGGTCCCGCTGCGACGGTGGGGCGCGCGTTCACCGTCGAGGTCCGCCCCTTCACGGCGGCCGGCGTCGAGTTGCCGCCGGTCGATGTCGTCGGCATCACCAGCCCGGCGGCCTCCTCGAGCGGCGTGTTCCAGACGATCACTGCGGACCTGCCGTGGCCGGCGGGTGCGGCGTGGGTGCGCACGCGGATCGCCGTCGAGAACACGGTGCCGGTCGGGACGGTGGTGCGGTGGTCGAACCTCGACACCCGGAAGGGCGGGTTCATGCCGCAGGACCGCATCAAGGACCTGCCCGATGACCTCGAGGATCTGGTGGGCCGGTTCCTGGGAATCGGCAACGCGCTCAACGGGTTCCTCCGCGGGCAGGGGACGCCGACGACGGGGACACCGGCGGATCCGATCCTGGATTGGGTGCGGGACGCGCTCGGCCTGTTCACGGGGTCGACGAACGCGACGGCTACCACCGCGGATGAGGCGAACGGGGTCGGCGGGAACGCGCTGGCGAACACCGTGTCGATTCAGGCGCAGGTGTCGGGGCTGGTGGACCGCGCCGATGCGGGCTGGACCGCACGCCCGCTGTGGGCGTCAATGGACTTCACCGCGGACGCGACGTTCGCCAAGAATCTGATGCTGTCGCTGCAGCATTCGCACAGCGCCAGCGCATCGAGTTCTTCAAACAATGCGACTGTCACCACGGCAGGTGAGACCGGAAACACGACTGCGGGCGGCGACTACCACAGCCACTCAGTCAACATCTCGGCGTCACCGCACTCCCACGGCGTCACCACCACTGTGTCCGTCAACTCGGCGGGGCCGTCGCTCACCCCGGCATCGGTCACGTCGTCGCAGGCGTTCCTCGGCTACATCCGCTGCGGGTCGGTGCAGGACAAGCGGTTGTTCACGTTCCTCGCGCAGGCGTCCGGCACCGTGTCCACCTTCAACCTCGACGTGTACCGCATGGCGTCCGACGGTGGACTGACGTTGGCGTATAGCTCCGCGAGTTTCGCGGGTGCGATCGGCGGCAGCCTCGGCTGGGTGCAGCACACCATCCCCTCCGGAACAGCCTCGGTGGCGGTGCAACCCGGCGACATCATCGCCGTCCAGCTCCGCATGACCGGCAGCGGATCGGTGCTCCTCGGTGGCATCACCACCCCGCTGCCGCTGAACCCGCCCGGCTGGCTCCCGCTGCGTGAGTCCGCGGTGCGCAACCCGTCCACCCCGGCCCCGGCGACCATCGCGGCGGCCACCGCGAACGCGAGTCACACCAGCACGGCGATCCCGTTCATCGAGGCGGGGATCGACACCGGGCTCGCGAACGCGCCGATCACGATCACCGACAACTTCGACGGCACCCTCTCCACTCTGTGGCTGATGCAGGGCCCGAACACCCTCGGCATCACGAGCAATCAGCTCGGCATCGTCGACGGGAACAGCGACGGCTACAGCTGGGGCACGTTCCGGCAGCGCGTCTCGACGGACAACATGAAGGTCGGGTTCTCCGTCTCGTCGCCGACGGACCGGGAGCAGATCGTGTGGTTCCACGGCCGCGACCGCGACAACCATGTTGGCCTCGCGATCACCAGCACGTACGCAACGCTCTACACGATGTCGTCCGGCTCGCGCACGAACCGCGCGCAGGTCGCCATCGGCACCGTCGCCGCCAGCTACGAGATCCGCGTGTCGGGCACCGCGTACTCGGTGTGGCGCAACGGCGCGCAGATCGGATCGTGGACCGACTCGGGTGCGGTCGCGCCGTCCGGGCGCGCGGGTGGCGTCGGCCTGCAGGCGGTGCGCACCGGCTGGTTCGGCGCGCTGTGGTACGGCGCCAACCCGATCGACAACTGGCTCCTGGCGGACGTATGAGCCTGGGCTGGTCTGACGATGGGCCGCCGCTCACTCTCGGTCGCGCGTTCGGCTGGTCCGATGACGGCCCCACTGACCCCGCCCCCGAACCGATCCTCGGCTGGACTCCGGAGCATTGGGCCGGGCCGCTCGCCCTCGCCGGAGAGGGGCTGCTCGTCGCCCGTGGTTGGGCGGATGTGCACGCCGCCGCGCAGCTCGCCGGTGCGGGCGCGCTCACCGCGGTGGACGGGTACGGGCGGGTCCACGGTGCCGGGCACCTGAGCGGTGTGGGCGCCGCGACGGTGCCGGGCGGGTGGGCCGAGATCTACGGCGACAGCGACACCCTCGGCGCGGGCCATCTCGCGGCCACCGGGGCGGTCGCCGTCCGCGGCCCGCAGATCTACACCGGGCCCGGTGCGTGGGCGCGGCCGTGGTGGGCTCGCTGGCTCGACTACACACTCCTCGGCCCCGGTGGCGGCGGCGCGGGCGGCCGCTCGTCGATCGGTGGCGACGGCCGAGGCGGCGGGCCGGGCACGTGGATCTCCGGAACCATCGACCTCGGCGCCACCTGGACCGCCGGAACCGTCACCGTCGCCCACGGCACACCCGGCCCGGGCGGCGCGATCAGCAACCAGAACGGCGGCACCGGCACCGCGACCACCCTCACCAGCCCCTTCGGGAACCGGTCAGCTGCGGGCGGCCCGGGCGGAACCGGCGTCAACCCGGCCTTCGGCACCGACTACCGCGGCACCGGCCCCGGCAACTACGACGCGTTCGGGGTCACCCACCCCGGCGGCGGGGACGTCGACAAGGACACCAATGGCGCCCCAAACGGCGGTGGTGGCGGCGGTGGCTCCGGCGGCTACTTCCCGATCCCCGCCGCGAAAGCTGGCCGCCCCGGCGCCGCCGCGTACTCGTGGATCCGATTCCGACAGAACTAAGCAGGAGGCCCCCGTGGCGATCAAGAACCCCGCGAAGCGGCAGTCGCTCGCGAACAACTACGCGTCCGACATCACTCACTTCGGGCTCGCCACCGGCGCGCCCGGCACGAGCCCCGCGAACGGCAACGAGCTCACCGGCGCCGGCCCCGAAGGCACGTACGCCCGCGTCGCCGTGTCCAGCACGGCCGGGACGGGCGGCGTGCGGAACTGGGCCAACGGCACCCTGCACCTGCCCGCCACCGGCACCGCCTACTCGGTGACGGTTTTGCTGCTGTGCAGCAGCGCATCCGGGGCGACGGTCGTCGACTGGGAGTACCTCGACGACCCGATCCCCGTGGGCCCGCAGGGCGGCGTCGGCACCCTGTCCGGCGTGAGCTACACCCAGAGCTGAGGAGCAGTCTCGTGATCGAAATCTTCATCGGCACCGCCGAGTTCGGGCGCGTGGATCAGATTCCCGTCGACCCCGCCGAGCCGTGGCCGGCGGCGTTCATGTGCGATGCCACGTGGGCCGACAGCGTCGGCGCCGAGTGGGAGGCGGTGCCGAACATGCCGCACCCGATGGACGTGCAGCGCGTCCCTGGTGGGCTCGTGACGCGTTGGACCGACAGCGGTTCGACGTGCGCGTACCTGTTGCACGAGGCGAGCTACTACGGCACCCGCGTCTACGTGCTCGCGCAGACCTAGAACCGTTACCCCCTTCGAGCCCCGCGCAGTGCACCACGGCGCGGGGCTCTCGCGTACCCGGAGGTCTACCCATGCCCCAGATCACCGTGCTCACACTCCGCGGTAACGCCGAGAACACGCACACCAACATGCTGACCGGCGTGATCCGGCAGCTCCCCGCCGACCGCTTCCGGCACGTCGAGGTCGCCTACCCCGCATCACTCGGGCCCGCCGGCGGTGCACCGTTCCTGCCGTCCGAGATGGAGTCCGTGCGCGTCGGCTGCGAACTCCTCGACGAGCTGATCGCGGCGGCCGGCGGCGACGTCGTGCTCCTCGCATACTCGCTCGGCGGCGTCGCGCTGACCGAGTGGCTGAACACCCGGCAACGCGCCCGACCCGACCTGTACGCGAAGGTCCGGCTGGCCGGGTTCCTCGCGAATCCGCGCCGTGCCCGCGGACGGTCGTACGGGCGCACCGTCGTCGGCGAGGGGATCTTCGCCGCCGACCAGCGCCACCGCATCGGCTGGGCCGAGTTCGCGCACGAGAGCGACCCCATCTGCGCGATGCCCGCTGACTCGCCGCTGCGCTCCGGCTCCGACTTGATCCAGTGGATGAGCCTGGCGAATCCCTCCAAGTGGGCGTTGGACGTGCTCGGCAAGCTCCCCGCGATCCGCACCCGCGAGCTGGCTGGCGGCCCGTGGCGCGCCCTCGACCCCACCTGGTGGCTGCGCTTCAAGACGGCCGCAGACCAGATGCAGGCCTACGCGTTCGGCGGCGCGCACACCACGCGCTACAGCGAATCGCACTGGCGGAACTACCGCGGCGAGCCGCGCTCGGCCATCGACCTGCTCGCCGACTGCGTCAAGCAGATCAACCCGATAGGAGACTCCCATGTCTGATCCAACCTGGCTCCCCGACGTGCTGCGCGCCGCCGGGCTCCGATGCGACATCTACCCCGGCGCCATGGACCGCGGTCATGGCGACTTCGGCGGCATCTGGGGCGTCGTCTGCCACCACACCGGCAGCAACAACGCAGGCCCCGGCGGCATCGCCCAGCACCCCGACCTCGGCCTCGCCTCCCAACTCCACCTCTCGCGCGACGGCGTATTCACCCTCTGCGGCGTCGGAATCGCCTGGCACGCGGGCCAGGGCAGCTACCCCGGCATCCAGACCAACAACGCCAACGTCGTGACCATCGGCATCGAGGCGGCCAACGACGGCGGCGGCACCCCGGGCCGCCCGCACCGATCCTCGTGGCCCGACGCCCAGTACCAGGCGTACGTCACCGGCGTGGCCGCGATCCTCAACAAGCTCGGCCAGCCCGCCTCCCACGCCATCGGCCACAAGGAATGGGCCGGCGCGGCTCAGGGGAAGTGGGACCCGGGCGCCATCGACATGAACACCTTCCGCGCTGACGTGGCGCGGGAGCAGACCCGACTCAAGGGAGGCACCATGCCCGCACCCAACACCCCGCTCGACGCCCAGACCGCAGCCGGCCTCGCCCTCGACCAGCTCGCCGGACCCGGCACCGCCCGCGGCGCCGACTTCCCCGGCTGGCCGCAGCTCGGCGGCCGCACCGTCGTTGAGGCCCTCGGCGCCATCGGCGAGAAGCTCGGCATCCCCGGCTTCAAGGGGGCCTGACCATGGGCGACCACAGCGCACCCGACCGGACCCCGCAACCGCTCGCCTGGCTCACGCCCGTACGCCGTCGCCGCGCCTACGCCGTGATCGTGGCCCTGGGCGCCGTGCTCGTGCTCCGCGGCATCCTCTCCCGCGAGGAGGCCGACGCCTGGCTCAGCGTGGCCGAGGCCGCGCTCCTCGGCGGCACCGGCGTGCTCGCGCTCGCGCACACCCCGAAGGCCCGCGGCGAGTGACCGGGCCCATCAACGCCGACTCCTGGATGGACGTGGCGGCGTACGCCATCGTGGGCGTACCCGCGCTCGTCGCGAGCCTCGGCGCGCTCCGCGTCGCGAAGAAGAACGCGGTGGCGCAGCGGGCAGTTGCGGCGGACGTGACCGAAGTCAAGGACCACGTCGCGAACACCCACAGCACGAACCTCCGCGCCGACCTTGATGGCAAGGCCGATAAGGACGACGTGGCCGAGGTATCCGCCAAGGTCGACGATCTCGCCGAGGAGCTCCGCGGCTACATCAAAGAGGACCGAGCGGTCCGGCGCGATCTTGTGCGTCGCATCCAGACCCAAGAGCGTATCGCCGACCAGCACCACCCCGGCGAGCGATGACCCCAGTCGTGCCGGTGCCGCCCATATTGCGCGGCACCGGCGCGGCACCCGGAAGCCTCAACCCCGTGTTGACCCGGTCAACGAGGCGACACGCCGACCTGGGGAAACGGTCTACCGTCAACACGAGTGCCAGAATGAGAAAGCGCAGGTAGACCAGCAAAAATGACCTCGAAATTCAGGGGTTCGATTCCCCTTAGCTCCACCCGTGAGAACAACCAGGTCAGGCCGGGTTTCCGAGCAATCGGAGCCCGGCCTGATTTGTCGTTACGAGGCCTCCGGTACGACATGGGTGCGACCCGGCGGGCGTTCTAGGCAGCTGTTCCGTCACCGCACAGGCAGGCGCCGGATACGCAATCGATCGTCGGTGAAGACCACGATGGCCCCGACGTCGACGTCGCTCGCGATGTCCGGGAGGTGGGCGATGAGGGTGTCGGCTTGGTGTTGCGCCCTGTGATCGGTCTGACGAAAGAGAATCAGGCTCGGGAGTACTGCGTCCGATCGCGCGAGTAGCTCGCCGAAATCCGTGTCAGCAGAAACCAGGATGCGGCTCGAGCGGCGCGCTTCCTCAAGAACGTCGTCGTCCACATGTCCGAGGAGCCCCAGGTTCCTCACATGCGCGACATCGTGGCCGGCTCGATCAAGGAGGTCGGCAAGGCGTTCACTTAGGCACTCTCATCGAGGAGGAATCTCACGCAGGGACTCGGAGAGGCAGCTGACGCTCAGTGATCGCGGAAGCGGCGAAGGCCAGTGCGGCACGCACGTCGTCGACGGTGAGCTGGGGGAAGTCTGCGACGACGTCGTCGACGGTCGCGCCTTGCGCGATGAGTCCCACTACAGTGGCCGCCGGGATTCGCGTGCCGCGGATACACGGCACACCACCCATGATCCGGTGGTCAGCGACGATCCGTTCCTGGTCAGCCATGTCTTCAGTGTAGGTCCGTTCCCATTGGGCTGCGATGTTTGCCGTGATCGGGCGGACGGTGCCCGCGCCGTATGCCGAGATCGCGGAGCTGGTCGCCACGGCCGTCGCCTGATCCCTGCCCCGATCGGCGCGGAGCTGGCACCGAAGACGTGTGCACCGTTGATCAACGGACAGTTGATCAACGGTGCACAGGTCTTCGGGCGAACGGGTCAGCGGCGCGCGAGCATCTCCGTGATCGCCTGGTAGCCGCCGACGGCCAGGATCGCGATCAGTGCGATCGCGGCGCAGATCAGGCCCGCGCCGGGGGAGACGGACATCCCGGTGTCGTATCCGGACGACTTGGCGGTGGCGAACTCGCCGGTCCCGCTGACGGCGATGCCGGGCGAGATCCATGTGAACACCGCGACGACGAGCGCGCCGAGGGCGAGCAGGGCCGTGCCCGCCGCGCCGCCGGGATGCATGCCTCGTACGGCCTGCAGCGCGCCCAGTGCGCCGACCAGTCCCAGCACGATGGGGATGATCGCGACCATCGCGACGCTCATCGGACCGATGTCGAGGAAGCCGATGTGGGCGGTGGCGGCTCCCCGCACGACGCACTCGTCCGGGTACTTGGTGCAGTACCTGGTCATGTCGGTGCCGCCGCCGTACCCGCCGTAGAAGCTCCACGGCCCGATCCCGGGATTGACGAACTGCAGCTGCACATCGGTCGCCTTGATGGTCAGCAGTGGCAGCATCGTCAGTCCGAGCCCGGCGATGCCGAGCACGCCGGTGATGGCCGCCAGGATCCGCGCGGGATTCACCACGCCCCCGGCTGGTTGCCGGGCCCGCCCGGGCCAGGCTGCCCGGGCTGCAGCGGACCGTCGACGATGCGCGGCATCTGCCCCGTGAACCCCATGCCGGGCTGACCGTAGGGTGCCCCGGGCGCCGGCGGTACGGGCCCGACGGGGCCGGGCGCACCGTCGGGCTTACGGGTCCCGATCTGGAGGTAGGACAACACGGCGCCCACGGAAGCGAGCAGCCCGACGATCAGCGCGATGATGAGGCCCGCGCCGGGGCCGACGTCGACGACGCGAGAGACCAGGTCGTCGATCGAGGAGAAGTTCGTCTCCTTGGAGAAGTCGGTGGCGAGCTTGCCGGACAGCTCGACGCTGGGCAGCGGGTTCGCGATCATCAGCACGAGCGAGAGCAGCGTCGAGGCGATCGCCGCGACCGCGGACACGAGCGCGCCCTGGGCGCCGCGGCCCAGGACGCCGGGCAGCGCGGTGAGCGCCGCGACGAGCATCAGGAGCGGGATCGCCAGCGCGGTCACCGGTGCGGGGAGCGGGGCCACGTTGTAGAAGCCGATCCCCACGTCGACGGTGCCGCTGGGGATGTCGTTGTAGTTCGACGTGTCGGCCGCGCTGGGCGTGACGGTGACCGTGTAGAGGTTGAGAAGCGAACAGAACAGCACGATCAGGCCCGCCGCCAGCGTCACCGCCGCGCCGATGCGAGCGATCGGGAACGCGGGACGAGGGCCGGATCCGGACGGCGGCCCGAAGGGCATTCCGCCGGGCATTCCCGGCGGTTGGCTCCCGAGCGGTGGCCCGCCGGGCGCTCCTGCGTAATTCTGTGCTGGTCCATGCGGCTGCATGCTCGGGTTCCCTCCCTGACACGGCGATATGACTACACCGTGAACTCCACTGTGAGAACAGCACACTACGCCGGAATCGGATGTGTTCGGGGCCGAAACCGGCAGACCTCATCCGTTCGGATGACGCCCGCCGCGCCGGATGGGGCCGCTTATCATCGGGGCCATGACCCCGCTCGAGCAGTTGCAGCGCTGGGAGGACTCGGGCGGCACCTGGACGGTGCTGCACCGGTCGTGCGACGGTGCCGTCGTCGCGCTGGTGCGGTGCGACGGTGGCGAGATCGTCGACCGTCTCGAGTCCGGCGATCCGGCCCTCCTGGCGCACCTCGACGTCACCGGCTGACCTCGGCCGGGTCCGGGTCTCACGCGCCCGGCGCGACCCGCGGCATCGCGGTCTGGACGGCGTCGGCGAGCCGCAGCACGGCGTCCGCGATCGACGCGCCGACCTCGGTGAGCCGGTACTCGGTGTGCGGGGGATTCGTGCCCGCGGAGTAGCGGCTGACCAGGCCGTCGTCGACGAGCGTCCGCAGCGTCTGGGTGAGCATGCGATCGCTGATGCCCTCGACCTGACGGCGGATCTCGCCGAAACGCTGCGGCTCCGGGCGCAGGCGCCCCAGGACGAGCGCGCCCCACCGGCCGGTGACGTGGGCGAACACGTCGCGCGAGGGGCAGTCCTTCGCGAAAACGTCGAAGTCGGGCATGTCGTGGAACCTAACACTCACGGAAGTATTGCGCTTACGAATCGTCTGTGCTTCCATGGTAGCGCAAGCTTGAAGCTTCAACAATCAGAACGGAGTGGTCCACATGACCGCACAGCTCGAGCGGGGCCAGGGCCTCGCCTCCACGATCGCCCGGGTGATCCTCGGCGGCATCTTCTTCGCCCACGGGTGGCAGAAGTTCGTCACGAACGGCATGGACGCCACCGCCAAGGCCTTCGACGGCATGGGTGTTCCCGCGCCCACCCTGTCCGCGTGGTTCGCCGGCATCGTCGAGCTGGTCGGGGGCGCCGCCCTCATCATCGGTCTCGCCGTGCCGATCGTCGCGGTGCTCGGCATCATCGACATGCTCGGCGCGATCATCTTCGTGCATTGGGACAACGGCTTCTTCGCGACCGGTGGCGGCTACGAGCTGCCGCTGGCCCTCATCGCGGGCCTGATCGCCGTGGGCATCGCCTCGCACGGCCCGCTGGCCGCCGACACCCACCTCCTCAAGAGCCGATCGAAGGTGAACGCATGAACGTCGTCGTCTTCGGAGCGTCCGGGTACTCCGGCTCCAACATCGTCTCCGACCTGCTGACCCGCGGCATCGAGGTCGTCGGCGTCGCCCGCGACACCGCGAAGATCCCCGCGGGCGCGACCGCCGTCGCAGGTGATGTCACCGACGCGGCGTTCGTCGCGCGCACCGTCGAGGGCGCGGACGTGATCGTCTCGGCCCTGCCGACCGCGGCACCGTCGGGCGAGGGCGTGGACCTGCCGGCCTCCCTCGAGGAGCTGGTCGAGGGGGCGCGGCGGTCCGGCGCGCGCCTGGGCGTCGTGGGCGGCGCGGGCAGCCTGCTGGTCGCCGACGGCGGCCCGAAGCTGGTGGACACCCCGTCGTTTCCCGATGCCGTGAAGCCCATCGCGCAGGAGCACGACCGTGCGCTGGACTACCTCCGGACCGTCGAGGACGTGGACTGGTTCTACCTGAGCCCCGCCGCGAGCTACGGCTCGTTCAACCCGGGGGAGCGGCGCGGCGCCTACCGCACGAGCGGCGACCTGCTGCTCACCGATGCCGAGGGGAACTCCGAGATCTCGGGCGTCGATTACGCGACGGCCTTCGTCGACGAGATCGTCAACCCGGAGCATCACCGCGAGCGGTTCTCGGTCGCGTACTGATTCCCGGCGGCTCGCGCCGCGTCGTCGTATCCTCGGCTCAAGGAGTCGACTTCAGGGGGTGTGATGGCGCGGCGCGAACCCGTGTATCAAGTGGTCTTCCTGCTCGCGAAGAGCATCGTCGGTGCGCAGGGGCTCCGCGTGGATTATCGCGGGCTGGAGCACATCCCGCGGACCGGCGGTGGACTGATCGCCGTGAACCACACCTCCTACGTCGACTTCCTGGAGGCCGGGCTCGCCGTCAAGAAGGCCGGGCGCTGGCCGCGGTACATGGTCAAGGCCGAGCTCCGCAAGGTGAAGATCATGGCCTTCATCATCAAGCACTGCGGCGCGATCGGCGTCGACCGCGAGCACGGGGCGGAGAGTTACCACGAGGCCGAGGCCGCGCTCGAACGCGGCGAGCTCGTGCTGCTCTACCCCGAGGCCACCATCAGCCGCAGCTTCGAGCTCAAGGAGTTCAAGTCCGGCGCCGCGCGCATGTCCCTCGAGGCCGGCGTGCCCATCATCCCGGTCGCCGTGTGGGGCACGCAGCGCATCTGGTCCAAGGGCACGCAGCGCCGCATCGGCCGCCACCGCTTCCCGGTCGTCGTGGAGGTCGGCGCGCCCGTCCTGCCCGACGGTGACGCCCCCGACGTTCTCACCGCCCGCCTGCGGTCCGCCATGGGTGCGGCGCTCGAGCGCGCGCAGCGCGGATTCCCCGCTCCCGCAGGCGAAGACTGGGTTCCGGCCCGCCTCGGCGGCGGGGCGCCCGCGCCCGACGAGGCGCTGCGCCTCGAGCAGGAGGAGTTCGCGCTGCGGAGGGCCAAACGCGACGCCCGCGGCGACTGAACGCGATCGGTGGTGCCGGCACTGCCGGGTTGGTAGGTTTGCCGGGATCGTTCGTCAGCGACCGGAGGAAACCATGACGCAACCGCCGAACAACCCTGGCGACAACCAGGGTGGTTACCCGCAGGACCCGAACCAGGGTGGATACCCGCAGCAGCCGCAGCCCGGCTACGGCCAGGGCGGCTACCCGCCCCCGCCCCCCGGCGGTTTCCCGCCGCCGCAGGACCCGGGGTACGGGCAGGGCGGCCAGGGCTTCCCGCCGCCGCAGGGCGGCTACGGCCAGGGCGGCTTCCCGCCCCCGCCGCAGGGCGGATTCCCGCCTCCCCCCGGCGGTTTCGGTGCGCCGCAGCCCGGCGGTCAGCAGCCCTTCAATATCGGTGACGCGTTCTCCTGGGCGTGGAACAAGTTCAGCAAGAACGCCGTCGCGCTGATCGTTCCGATGCTCGTCTACGCGCTCGTCATGGGTGTCCTCGGCGGCCTCTTCGGCTTCCTCCTGACGGGCACGTTCGAGAACGTCGACACCGTCACGAGTAGTGGTCCCTACGGGGCGTCGACCCAGACGACCGCCAGCGCCACGGCGATGACCTGGGTCGTGGCCGTCATCGGTCTCGTCGTCTTCGTGTTCTTGGGCCTGGTGATCCAGGCCTCGTACTCGTCGGGCCTGCTGGACATCGCCGACGGCCGGGAGGTCGCGATCGGCTCGTTCTTCCAGCCGCGCAACCTCGGTGGCGCCGCGGTGACGGCCATCCTCGTCTCCCTCGCGGTGGGCGTCGGCTACGTGCTGTGCATCGTCCCCGGCATCGTCGCGGCGTTCCTGCTCGCGTACTCGGTGTACTTCGCGGTCGACAAGAACGTCTCCGGCGTCGATGCGCTCAAGGCGAGCTTCGAGACGGTCAAGAACAACGCCGGGCCGTCGATCCTCACCACGCTGCTCGCCGGGCTGGTGGCCGGTGCCGGCGCGATCGTCTGCTACGTGGGCATGCTCGTCACGGGCCCGCTCGGCGCCCTCGTGAACGTCTACGCCTACCGTCGTCTGTCCGGCGGCCAGGTTTCTCCGCTCACCCCGTAGCACCGCGCCACGCGTACCTCGACGCCCGCTCCGCCGCACGGTGGGGCGGGCGTCGCCGTCTCGGTCGAGCGGCTGCGGCGTGACGTCACCGCCGGTTCGCACTCGGATTGTGTCCGTTCCGGACCCGCTGTCCGAACCGGCCAGAATCCGAGAGTCCCGCGGCAGTCTCGGCCTGCCCGCGACCTAACGCAGGACGTCGAGGACCGCGCCCTCGACCGCGCCTCGCGGCCCGGCGTGCTCAGCCCAGCGCGTAGCTCAGCGCCACGCACACCGCGGTGCCCGCCACGATGCTGAGCACCGCATTGCGGCGCCAGAGGTGGGTGAGCACCGTCGCCGCGACGCCCGCGATCTGCGGCAGGCCGTGCGCCGGCGCCGAATAGTCCACCTGCGCCATGCAGTACACGGCCAGCACCACCACCGCCCCCGCGGGCATCCACTTCCCGAAGTCGGCGAGCAGCGGCGAGTCGCGCAGCACCGTCGCCAGCCCGAAGGGCGCGAGACGCAGCGCGACGGTGACCGCCGCGGCGATGGCGATGCCCGCCAGCAAGTATCCGGTGCTAGGCATGCGCCGCCTCCCGCCGGGCCAGTGCGTGCCGCAGCACGAGCACGCCCGCGAATCCGCCCATCGCCACCAGCAACATCGCGCCCGGCGCCGCGATGAGCGCGACGGCGCACGCGCCCAGCGCGAGGGCCGCGGTGGTGCGGTCGGGGTGGGCGTCGAGGGCCAGCACGATGAACAGGGCGGTGAGGACGAAGTCGACACCCGGCACGTCGCGCAGGAAGGCGCCGCCCGCGAGCCCGCCCACCAGTGAGCCGCTCACCCACGCCACGTGCAGGCCCATCTGGGTGCGCAGGATCATCGGCCCCGTCATCGTGGCCGACAGTGCCGTGCTCACCAGTGCGTAGGCCTCGTCCGTGAGGGCGTAGACGCCGTACGCCCGGCCGAGCCGGCTGCGGATCCGCGCCAGTGGGAAGGTCAGGCCGTAGAACAGGTGTCGCGAGTTGACCAGGAACGTGGTGGCCGCGATCGCGGCGAGCGGCGTCGATGCCGCGAGGAGGCCGGCGAGCAGGAACTCGACCGAGCCCGCGTACACCGCCATCGACAGCACCGGGGCGATCCACCACGGCAGGCCGTTCCCGGTGACCACGACGCCGAGGCCGAGCCCGAGGACGAACAGGCCCAGCTGGACCACGGCGACTTTTGACGGAACTCCCATGGGGACAATTCTATTTCGTCATCCGCGCAATGTGCTTGCGAAAAGTTTGATATGGCACCTCTGCACAGCAATACTTGAGAGGTGGATGCACTCGATCGAGCAATCATCGATGAGTTGGTGCGGGATGGGCGTCTCACCAACCAGGAACTCGCCCAGCGCGTGGGGCTCACCCCCGCCCCGTGCCTGCGCCGCGTGCGTCGGCTCGAGGCCGACGGCGTGATCACCGGTTACACCGCCGTGCTCGACCCGGCCGCACTCGGCCGCGGCTTCGAGGTGCTCATCCACGCGGATCTCTCCGCGAACGACCGCGCCTCCGTCGAGGCCTTCGAGGCGCGCATCGCCTCCTTCGACGAGGTGATCGAGGTGCGGCGCATGTTCGGCCTGCCCGACTACGTGATCCGCGTCCGCGTCGCCGACCTCGACGCCTACGAACGGTGGGTCACCACGCACCTGATGGGCGATCCGGCCATCGTGCGCGTCGATTCCCGGATGACGATGAAGGTGGTCAAGTGAGTGATCTGGCCGTCGCGCAGCGCATCGCCGACGGTGCCCTCCCCGGCGCTCGCGTCGAGCCGTTGCTGGTCAGCGAGAACGCGACCTTCCGGGTGCGCGGCGGACCGCGACCGGCGGTGCTGCGGGTGCATCGTCCGGGCTACCAGGACGACGCGGCGATCGAGTCCGAGCTGGCGTGGATCGCCGCGCTGCGCGGCGACACCGCGGTCCCGGTGGTCGAGCCGCTCAGTGGGGTGCTGGTGGACGGCCCGACGGGGCGCCGCGCGGTCCTGTTCGCCGAGCTGCCGGGCGGTCCCGTGCCCGACGCGGCGCTCGACGCGGCGCACTTCGCGGCCCTCGGCGAGATCGCCGGGGCGTTCCACGACCACGCCGAGACCTGGCCCCGCCCCGCCGGTTTCATGCGGTTCCGCTGGGACCTCGACGACACGATCGGCGCGCGCCCGCGCTGGGGTTCCTGGCGCGCGGGACTCGGGGTGGTTGAGGCGCACCGTCGGGCGTTGGCGCCGGCGGCCGAGCGGGCGGCGCGGCGGATCGAGGCCTTCGGCCGCACGGCCGACCGGTTCGGGCTGATCCACGGCGACCTGCGGGCGGCCAACCTGATCGCGCGGCCCGGCGGCGGGTTCACGGTGATCGACTTCGACGACTCCGGATTCGGCTGGCATCTCTTCGAATTCGCGGCCGCGGCCTCGTTCGTCGAGACGGACCTGCGGCTGCCGGAGTGGGCGGCGGCGTGGACCGCGGCGTACCGGCACCGTCGGGACCTGCCGGACGCGCACGCGGCGCTCTTGCCGGACTTCGTGCTGCTGCGCCGACTGCAGTTGCTCGGCTGGCTGGGCACCCACGGGCACGCCCTGGAGGCGGACCCGGCGTTCGCGGACGGCACCGTCGAAGTGGCCGCCCGGTACTTGGCCGGACGACTACTGTGAGCGGGGTGAGCTTCTCGGAATCGTCTCCCGCGCACGTCGTGCGATACGGCGGCACCTTCGCGTCCCTGCCCGTCGACCGCGCCGCGGGCACGTACGTCTACAGCGGCGAGCGGCGCTGGCTCGACTTCACCTCGGGGCAGATGAGTGCCATTCTGGGGCATAGTCATCCGGCGATCGTGGAGACGGTGCAGCGGCAGATCGCGACGCTCGACCACCTGTTCTCGGGGATGCTCTCCCCGCAGGTGCTGACGCTGGCGGAGCGGCTCGCGGGCACACTACCTGAGCCGCTGAGCCATGTCCTGCAGCTGACCACCGGCGCGGAGTCCAACGAGGCCGCACTGCGGATGGCCAAGCTGTACACCGGGAAACACGAGGTCGTCAGCTTCTCCAAGTCCTGGCACGGGATGACGGCGGGCGCCGCGGCGGCCACCTACTCGTCGGGGCACAAGGGCTACGGGCCCACGGCGCCGGGCAATTTCGCGCTGCCCACGCCGAACGCCTACCGCTCCCGGTTCGTGGACGCCGCCGGGAAGTACGACTGGCAGTCGGAGCTGGACCTCGGTTTCGAGCTCATCGACGCGCAGTCCACGGGCTCGCTCGCGGCGTGCCTGGTGGAGCCGATCCTCAGCTCCGGCGGGATCATCGACGTGCCCATCGGGTACCTCGCCGCCCTCAAGCGCAAGTGCGAGGAGCGCGGGATGCTGCTCATCGTCGACGAGGCGCAGACCGGCCTCTGGCGCACGGGCGCCGCCTACGCCTTCGAGCGCGACGGGATCGTGCCGGACATCCTGACGCTCTCGAAGACGCTCGGCGCGGGCCTGCCGATCGCCGCGGTCGTGACCTCCGCTGAGATCGAGGGAGTCTGCCACGAGCGCGGATTCCTGTTCTTCACCACGCACGTCAGCGACCCGATGGTGGCGGCCGTGGCCACGACGGTACTGGACGTGCTGGGCGACGGTGGGCCCGACGGCGTCGCCGGGCAGGTCGCCTCCCGCGGTGCCCGGCTGCGCGCGGGCCTGGACGCGCTGGCCGCGCGACACGAGGCGATCGGCGACGTGCGCGGCCGCGGGCTGATGCAGGGCATCGAGCTGGTCGTCGACCGCGAGACCAAGGAGCCCGCGAACGAGCTGGGGCGGCTGGTGACGGAGCGCTGCTACGAGCGCGGCCTGCACATGAACGTGGTGCAGCTGCCGGGCATGGGTTCGATCTTCCGCATCGCTCCGCCGCTGACCGCGTCCGACGCCGAGATCGACGAGGGCCTCGCCATCCTCGACGGTGCCCTGACCGGGTAGCCCACCGAGGTCCTCGGGCCGGCGATGGTGGCGGCGCTGTAGGGCCGTGCTCTCCGGAGGCGAGTAAGGACTTTCCGGCGACTGTTATGTCGCACGACATCGGTGACGGTTCTGCATCAGGACATCGGTGACAGTGTGGGGTGGTTGGTGGTGACACTTCTCGCTCCGGCAACGGCGCTCGGGGTGGTCGCATTGATCGGTGCCGAGGAATGAGCCTGTTGATGCCCGGATCCGTCTTGCGATCAGTCAGTGGCCAGATGATGCGCC
>NZ_JBEXNL010000027.1:0-53215 GCF_040611135.1 Tsukamurella sp. NPDC003166 | reverse complement strand
GGCCACCCCATATATATACACCTCTATAATTACACTCTTACCAACCCCGCCGCCCTTCCGATGGGGGCCGCCGCCGACGGGGCCGCGCGCGCCGGCGCGCTCGCGGACGCGGCCGTGCCGCTGGCCGTCGGGCTCGCGGCGATCGCCGCGCTGCTGTTCGCCGGCACGCGCGCCGGCGCCGTGGACGCCACGACGCTCGGCATCCTGATCCTGCTGCCGCTGAGCGCCTTCGAGGCGGTATCGACGCTGCCCGATGCGGCCCGGCAGTACGTCCGCTCCGTCGACGCGGCCGGGAGGATCGCTCCCCTGCTGACGCTACCCGTGGCGCTGTCCGGAACCGCTTCGGTATCCGTGCATCCCGCGCTCCGACTGGGCGACCTGGAGCTGGCACCGGGCGACCGGCTCGTCGTGCGGGGCGAATCCGGCGCGGGCAAGACGACGTTGCTGCTCGCCCTCGCCGGTCTCGACGCTCGCGGTGGCGAGGTGCTCGTCGACGGCGCGCCTGCATCGACGTTGGCCGATCTGCCCACGGCCGTGGGCTTCTTCGGCGAGGCGGCGCACGTCTTCGCGACGACGGTGGCCGAGAACGTGCGGGTGGCGCGCGGTGACGCGACCGAGGCGGAGATCGATGCCGCGCTACGGCGAGTGGGGCTGGGAGAGTGGATGGACTCCCTCCCCGACGGCGTCCGAACCGCGCTCGAGCACGGCGCGGACTCGTTGTCGGGCGGCCAGCGACGTCGGCTGTTGCTGGCGCGGGCCCTGGTGAGCGACGTCGCCGTCGTCCTGCTGGATGAGCCGACGGAGCACCTGGACCGGGCGGACGCGTCCCGGCTGCTGGCCGCGATCCTGGATCCGGGCGGGCTGTTCCCGGGCCGGACGGTGGTGGTCGCGGGGCATGCGGCCCCGCCCGCCGGCGTGCGTCAGCTGGTGATCGAGCGGCTCAGGTCGGCGTAGCGCTCCGCGTCGGCGCGGACCTCGTCGGACTTGTGCGCGATCGCGTGCAGCGCATCGGTTCCCAGGTAGATCCGGGACGGTGGATCGGGCAGGGCGGCGATCTGCACCAGGGTGCGGGCCAGTCGCGCCGGGTCGCCGCCCTGGTTGTGATTGAGCCGGTCCAGCGCCGCGAGCGTGCGCGCCACCGAGTCGTAGCCCGGAATCGTGACCTCGGGCCGGCGCGTCGACGAGGCGTCGAGGAAGTCGGTGCGCACGCCGCCCGGGCAGATCGCCGTGGCGCGCAGGCCGAGCGGGGCGATCTCGGCGTCGAGCGCCTCGGTGAGCATGAGGACGGCGGCCTTGGACGCACTGTAGATCCCCTGCGCCGGGCCGGTGACGCTCGCGGAGATCGACGCGAGGTTGAGGATCCGGCCGGAGCCCCGGTCGCGCATGCCCGGCAGCACCGCCTGGATCATCGTCAGGACGCCGAAGACGTTGATGTCGAAGTTGGCCCGCACGTCCGCGAGCGGGACCTCCTCGACCGCGCCGAGCAGCGAGTACCCCGCATTGTTGACGAGCACGTCGATGTACCCGAACTCCGTCTGCACCTGGGCGACGGCGCGGCGCACGTCGTGGTCGTCGGAGAGGTCGACGGCGAGCGCCAGTAGGTTCGGATCCGGCAACTCGGCGGAGAGCTTCTCGGGGCTGCGCGTGGTGGCCGCGACCCGGGCGCCGCTCGCGAGCGCGGCTCTCACCACCTCCAGCCCGATGCCCTTGGACGCTCCGGTCACCAGCCACACGGGGGAATCGGTCATGCCTCCCATCGTGCCCCTCGCGGTTCAGTCGCGCAGGATTCCGGCGATCGCGGTGTCGACGGCGGCCTCGGCCAGCGGCCACTGCTGATCGCCCGGGAGGTGGTGCAGCGGCCCCCGCAGCGCCATCTCGGCGAAGCCGTGCACCATCGACCAGCAGGACCAGGTCGCGGACCGTCGGGCCTCCGGGCGCAACAGCCCCGCGTGCACCATGAGGTCGAGCGAGTCCGACAGCGCTACGTACGGCGGAATGCCGCTCAGCGACTCGGGATCTGGGGCCTCGTCGCCGAAGAAGCAGACCGAGAACCACCCGGGCTCGGCGAGCGCGAAGGCGATGTAGCCGAGGCCCACCGCGCGCAGGCGGTCCCGCGGTCCCTGGTCCGCGTGGACGGGCATCGCGTCGGCCATGCGCTGCTGGATCGCGGCGCTGACGGCGCGGAGCAGGGCGAGGCGGTCGGGGAAGTGGCGGTAGGCGGCGTTCGGACTCACCCCGACGCGACGGGTGACCTCGCGGATGGTCAACGCCGACGGTCCGCCGGCGCGCGTGACCTCGAGTCCCGCGTCGACGAGCGCCTGTGCGAGGTCGCCGTGGTGGTACGCCATGCCCTTGTGTCCCCTGCCACTCAAGTGTACGGTGTGAACATAACAGATGTGGACGCTGTGAACATACGAGGAGTCGCCATGACCACCAGCATCGGACCCGTTCCGGTTCTCCATACCGGCTTCAGCACTCCGGGAGCCGTCGCCACACCGTGGGCGGAGGTGGAGCGGATCCTGGACGACGCCGAGATGTTCTGGCTCAGCACCGTGCGTGCCGACGGCAGCCCGCATGTCTGTCCGCTGCCGGCGATGTGGCTCGGGGGTGCGTTGTACTTCGTGACCGGGTGGGAGGAACAGAAGGCCGTGAACCTGGCGCGGAATCCGCGCTGCGTGCTCACCACCGGGAGCAACGAGTACCTGCGCGGGCACGACGTCACGGTGGAGGGCTCCGCGGAACGGTGCACCGATCGCGCCGTGCTGGAGACGCTCGCGCGGATGTGGGAGTCCCGGCTCGACTGGCCCTACGACGTGGACGACGAGGGCTTCCGGCACCGCACCGACGGGCAGGCCCCGAATCCGGACGCCGCCTCGCTGCCCGTCTTCGGGGTCCGCCCCGCCAAGGTCCTGTCGTTCGTCCGCGGCGACGAATTCGCCCAGACCCGCTACCGCCCCTGATCTTCCGTCAGCCCCGCCACCGGAGAGGAAACACCATGACCGCCATTCCACCCGTCGTCGACCGGGACACCTGGCAGCAGCAGATCGACGAGTTGCGCGCCCGCGAGAAGGCCGCCACCCGCGAGCTCGACGCCATCGCCGCGCAGCGCCGGCGGCTGCCCGCGGTGCAGCTGCCCGAGTACCGGCTGATCGCCGAGGACGGCTCCGAGGTGAGCCTTGCGGACGTCTTCGACGGCACGAGCCAGCTCATCACCTACCATCACATGTGGACCGACGGCAACGAGTGGCAGTGTCCCGGATGCACCGGTGTCACAGCGCATTACGCGCGCACGGAGTTCCTGGGGAACTGGGACGCACGGATGGTCGTGATCACCAACGGCCCGATGGACGAGGTGCTCGCCTACAAGAAGCGCGTCGGCAACACCATGACGTGGTACTCGACGGCGGGCTCGGACTTCGGGACCGAGGTCGGGGCCCCTCCCGGCGGCGGCTTCGCCTACAACACCTTCGTCCGCGACGGCGAGACGGTCTACCACGTGTGGCAGACCTTCAGTCGCGGTGCCGAGCAGGTCTCCTACACCTTCGGCCTGCTCGACGTGCTGCCCTACGGCCGCCAGGAGGAGTGGCAGGACGCCCCCGAGGGCTGGCCCCAGGGCCCCACCTACTCGCGCTGGGCATCGTCGAAGCAGTTCGCCGAGTGGTACGGCGAGAAGACCTCCTGACCTGTGTTTTCGCTGTCCGGATAATTCCGTTGCCGACGGTGCCGCGCGGGCGTAGCGTCGAAGAGGTCAAACGAAAGGAGGTGGTCCGAGAAATGGTGAATTTCAGGACTGAGGAGGTGGCCGCCGCCTGACGGCGGTCGCCCACCTGGAATAGCGGAGCCCCCTCCGGCGCGTGATGTCCACGCCCGGAGGGGGCTTCCGTCTGTCCGGGGTGGTCAGCCCGTGAGCGGTGTGATCGCGGCCAGTTCGTCCGCGATCAGTGCCCGCGCCAGATCCGCGTCGTACCGCGCTTGCATGGTGATCCAGTACATCTCGGACAGTCCGAGGGCGCGGGAAATCCGCAGTCCTGTGTCGGCGGTGAGCGAACGCTTCGCGTTGACGATGGCGTTGATCCGAGGCAGCGGCACCCCGGCCGCTTGGTCAACTACGGGTCTTCGTTCTCACGTGGTTACTATTCATTCTGAGAGTGTCCTTGTATGGCATGATTTGTGGCTCCAATAAATGGTATACCGCTGTTGTAACTCACAATAGATGTAGTAATTTCTACACGGAACGTAAGGTTCCTGGAGTCAGCCGCACGATTTACCTTTGATATTCAAGGGCAGCTCAGCTTGAACGTAGCTATCACCCGCGACGAGTACCGTACGAATCGCAATCTGGCCGCACGTCTTGGTGCCGACGTCGATCGCGAAGTACGTGAACGAGTTGACCTGGAACGCATAGTCGCCGATATCGACGCCATCGTCGTCCATGGGGTCGGCCGTGAATGCAGTGGGATCCTGGTCATCTGGCGCTTTGAACCAGGTTGAACCCTCGACCAAGTTCATTCCGGTGTAGAGGGTCGCCTTCAGCCGAACGTCTCGCTCGACCACCGCACCCGTGTTTTGAAACTCGACCCGGATGGCTACTTTGTCACTTGGCGCGACGGTCAAGCTTCGCTGCCAGTCGCCGATACCCCAACCGTCCGCGTCGCTAAACCGCCCGAGAATCTCTGCCCGGAAGCTGTGGCCAACCTTCATCGGCGCGGCAGCGGTTGACGACTCCGCCGAGTCTGAGAAGAAGTCGCTGAACTTGTCCACCCCGAAAAACGCTGCAGCGGTGATCAGGCCGCCCACCAGCGACACTATCGCCCCTACGCGCGCCACGTGGCTATCGAACACGCTCACCTGGTCTTCTCACCTCCTCGAACGTCAATCTAGCAGGATATTAACGGCCGGTCCTTCACCTCTAGTGAATTGTCTGCTTCAGCCTTGTCTGCATTGTCGAAGTCGTCGTTCGTAGTGCGAACTCTAAACAACCCAACCGCGGCCGCAACAACAATCGCTATCGCAATGACAACGCACCTAGCAGTGCGTTCCTTACTGTTTGTCACTAGCTAGACTCCTTGGGTGCTCTCCCGGCGACGTTCTCGTTTATAGAGTTCGAGAGGAGCATACGGTTCGCGGCAGGAATTTGCCGGCGGACCGCCTGGACTGTCGTCTGATCAGACGACACCCGCAACAACTTTGGTCGACCCCGACCAGCGCGCCCGCGGCCTTCTTTGGTGCGGCGTAGGCGCCGACCCGTGCGCCATGGGAAGCAGCAGCGAGACCCGTGCCATCCCCTCCGGGAGCGGGCGGATGGTGACGCGGCGGTCCTTCTCGGCACTGGCGATCCGTTGCAGTGTGCCCTGGGGATCCAGCTCGTACGCGATCTTCTGCACCAGGTCCTTCAGCCGGCCGAAGCCGAGGCTCTTGGTCGTCGCGGGATCCGCGCACAGCATCTCGTCGGCCTGCGGCGCACGTCCGCATCGAGGTGGGATAGTCCATGGACGATGACCGGTACCGCCTCGGGCGACAACTCGCCCTCGCCGAACCGTTGCTTGGTGTGCGGAAGATTCGTGTGCAGCTCCCGGGTCCGCGAGAGCAGAGACTTCGCTCGCGCCACCGACATCCGCAGCGCCAGCGCGATCTCCGCTGAGATGCCGATCTCCCACCTGCGAGAGCCCGGCAGCGATCCGCTCGGTGACCCGCTCCCGCAGCAGCTCCACTGCCAGCGCGTATTCTTCGAACACAACGCGACATCGGGCACGTTCTATTGAACTGAGGCGGGCGGTGACGGACAGGTCGGGAGGTTCGAAGACCTTGTCGTCAAAGGCATGTGGCTGTGTTTAGTTCATAGATTCATGATACGGCGGCCCACTGACAAGTTTTCGCGATGAGTTGTTGTGGTCGAAAGGTGTGTGGTCAGTACGAGTGGATCGAATTGAGAAAGACCGCCAGGAAGATGAACCAGGCGATGGTGGCCGCGAGCGCGATGTAGCCGAGGACTAGTCCGGCGATCGCCATGCCGCGACCCTGCTCGCCGGTGCGCTTGATCTGGCTCAAAGCGATGTGGCCGAACACGATCCCAAGAATCCCGCCCATGACGCCGAAGCAGAGGGCGAGGATCGCCATGGTGTTCGTGGAGGTGCTTGCGGGGTTGGCGTAGACCGGTTCGCCGGTCGCGGTGTGTCCTACGAGGACGGGGGTCGTGAGCGAAGCGGTGCCGGACGTCGACCCGTCGGTGGGTGCATTGCGCGACGTCCTGCGGACAAGTATGCCCGCAACGATCAGGAAGACACCCAGTGTCGCGCTGCCGACGGACAGCTCGACCTTCGGCACGAGCGCGCTCGCGATCAGCGCTAGCGCGCCCCCGATGAGTAGCGCGAACCATACCGCCGTCAATGGACCGGCGGGACGAGACGATTGCGGTTTCTGCTCGATCGATGGATGCACCGGCCGATGGTAACCAGGGCAGGTTGGCTTCGACAATCGTCTGAACGGATGATCTACCTCGGGGTAGAAATCACCGGAAGCCACAGGAACGCTCGCCACGTGGATACGCGATGCGACCGAAGATCCGCGCGACCTAGTGACTTCTGGTGCGGACTCAGCCCGCGTAGCGGTTCAGCTTGGCGCTCAGGCGGGGGATGAGCTCGCCGTCGGCGTCGATGCGCTCCTCGACGTACGCGAGGGCGCCGCCCGACTCGACGAGGCCGTACAGACGCTTCGAGGCACCTGCCAGAGGAGAGGTCTTGGAGCGGATCACCACATCGGCTTCCAGCTCCCACGCCGTCTGGGAGACGGGCTTGCCGTAGTACAGCTCGACGATGCCGCTGGCGTGCGTGACGACGAACTCGATCTCGTCGTCCTCGCCGATGCGCCAGAAGCCGGCCTCGCGGAGATCGGGCTCGGAGAACTCGCCCTTGTCGTCGAGCTTCCAGGAGCGCGATTGCCAGGACAGGAAGTTCTGTCCGTCGTGGCTGACGACGATCTGCTGGCCGAAGTGGTAGTCACCGGACTCGTCGTGACCCTCGCCCTCGCCGCGCCAGACGCCGACCAGGGGGAGCAGGCCGAGCAGGCCCGAGTGCAGGTCCGGGCCCTGCCGCAGGTTCGCCGTGTCATCGGCGAGCGGCAGCCCGGGAAGGTTCGAGATGTTGCGCGACGAGGTCGTCTCGGCGCGCTCGATGGCGGCGTCGAGCGCCTCCTGGCCGGTGCCGATTCCGGCGTCGGCAGGCGTGGAGGCGTCGGGGGTGGCCTCGTCGCTCACGGCGGACTACTGACCGTCGGTGAGGACGCGGTACATCACGAAGATCGCGAACGCGAAGATCGCGACCGATGCCACCGCCATGAGGATCTCGAAGAAGATGACCATGCCGTCGATACTAGACCCCGGTCCGCACGCGCTCGCAACCGCACGAGTCGCGGTGGTGGAAGGTGGTGGGCAGCCGCTCGACGCGGCGCGGACCGTCGAACCCGTCGATGCGTTCGACGAGCAGGTCGACGGCCCGCCGACCCATCGCTTCGACGTCCTGCGCGACGGCGGTGAGCCCGGGCGTGAACAGGTCCGACCACTCGAAATCGTCGTAGCAGACCAGCGCGACGTCCTGTGGGACGCGCAACTCCAGCTCTTGCAGGGCGCGCATCACTCCGACCGTCATGGCGTTGTTGAGCACGACCAGGGCCGTGGGGCGCGGGCCGCGGCCGCGGTACATCGCCAGAGTCTGCGTGTACGCCTCGTCGACGCTCGAATCGCCGCACCGCATGTGTCGCGGGGCGGAGCGGAGTCCGGCGGTGGCCATCGCCGTGGTGAAGGCCTCGGACCGCTCGACGGAGGACTGGATGCCGCGCCTGCCCGTGATCGCACCGATCCGCTCGTGGCCCAGTTCGATCAGATGGGAGGTCAGGCGCGCCACCGGTTCGGAGCCCTCCGAGGCCAACTGGTCGACGGGGGCCGACGACAGGCGGTCGATGAGGACCAGGGGGGTGCCTGCGCTGCGGATCATCGGAATGGTGGTGCGCTCGGCGCGGGGTGCGGGTGCGGGTGCGAGGATCAGGCCGTCCGCGCGCCGATCGAGCAGCGACCCCACGAGTGAGGACTCGATGGCCGGATCGTCGTGCGAGTCGCCCATCATCAGGGCGTAGCCGAGTTCGCCCGCGCGGGACTCGATGGCGCGCACGACGGGTGCGAAGTACGGGTTCTGCCACGCCGAGATGCTCAGTGCCAGAACGCCGGAACGTGAGGTGGCGAGCGCGGCGGCGAGCGCGTTGCGGCGATAGCCCGTGGTCGCGATGGCCTCGAGTACCGCGTCCCGGGTGCGCGGGTCGACCCGACGGGTCTCGTTGATCACATGGGAGACGGTGCTGATCGACACGCCGGCTGCGGCGGCGACGTCGGCCATGGTCCCCATCGCACCATCATCCCGCGCCGTCCGACGGCACGCAAGCGTTTGCGCAAACCCTTGCGTGCATTCCAACTGCAGGTATAGCGTTCTGGCCACTCGGAACCATGTGATCCAGCACACAATCGATCGGAGCCTCCCATGACCAGTCGGAACACCGTGCGCATCGCCGCGATCTGCTGCGCCCTCACTGTCGGCCTCACCTCCGTGGCCGCCTGCAACCGCGACGGCGGATCGTCCGGCGGCGTGAAGGTGGGCCTGATCACCAAGACGGACACCAACCCGTTCTTCGTGAAGATCCGCGAGGCCGCCAAGAAGGAGGCCGAGGCGAAGGGGGCGAGTCTCGTCGCGCTCGCGGGCAAGTTCGACGGTGACAACGAGGGTCAGGTCGCCGCCATCGAGAACCTGGTCAGCCAGGGCGTCAGGGGCATCCTCATCACCCCCAACTCGTCGAGTGGCATCCTGGCCGCGATCAAGAAGGCGCGCGACGCGGGCGTCATCGTCATCGCGCTGGACACCGCGACCGATCCGGAGAACGCCGTCGACGCGACCTTCGCCACCGACAACAAGGAAGCCGGACGCTTGCAGGGCGCGTGGGTCAAGGGCGCCCTCGCCGGGAAGACCCCCAAGCTCCTCATGCTCGACGGGACGCCGGGCGGCACCGTCGACACCTTCCGGCACCAGGGCTTCCTGGAGGGCATCGGCCTCACCGAGACCAGCCCCGAGGTGGCCGGCAAGGAGAACACCAACGGCGACCAGACCAAGGCGCAGACCGCCATGGAGAACCTGCTCCAGCGCGTCCCGGACGCCAACTCGCTGTACACGATCAACGAGCCCGCGGCGGCGGGCGGCTACGAGGCGGCGAAGAAGGCGGGCAAGGCAGGACAGTTGGTGATCGGCTCGGTCGACGGCAGCTGCACCGGCGTCCGGAACGTCAAGGCGGGCATCATCGGCGCCACGGTGCTGCAGTTCCCCGCGAAGATGGCAGAGCAGGGTGTCGACGCGGTGGTCGCCTTCGCCCAGAACGGCACCAAGCCTTCCGGATTCACCAACACCGGCTCGCAGCTGGTGACAGACAAGTCCGTCGCCGGCGTCCCGTCGAAGGACACCGCGTGGGGCGAGCAGAACTGCTGGGGCTGACGTGTCCGCTTCCACTTTCCAACGGCTCCTGCGCGAGCCGCTCGCGGGGCCGCTCGCCGCGCTCGTCGTCGCGTGCGTCGTCTTCTTCATCCTCACGCCGCAGTTCGCGACCGGCTACAACATCTCGTTGATCCTGCAGCAGTCCATGGTGATCGGGATCCTCGCGGTCGCGCAGTCGCTGATCATCCTCACCGCGGGCATCGACCTGTCGATCGGGGCGACGTGCGTGCTCGGCACCGTCGTCCTGGCGAAGGTGGCGGGTACGGACCCGGTCCTCGCGATGGTCGTCGCTCTGGGCGTGTGCGTGCTCATCGGCGCGGTGAACGGCGCCCTGGTGACGGTGCTCAAGCTGCCGCCCTTCATCGTGACCCTGGGCATGTTCACCATCGTCGCGGCGGCCACGCAGCTCTATGCCGGCTCGCAGACCTACCGCGTCGCCGACGGTCCGCTGACGGCGCTCGGTACCGGATTCACACTGTTCGGGTTCCCGCTCACGCTGGGCCTCCTCGTGCTGCTGGTCGTGTACGCCGCGGCCTGGTACGTGCTCAACCGCACGGCCACCGGCCGGCACGTGTACGCGGTGGGCGGCAATCCGGTCTCAGCGTCGCTGGCGGGTATCAAGACGTCCAAGACGATCTTCGGCGTGTACCTCGTGTCCGGCGGCATCGCGGCGATCGCGGCATGGGCCGCCCTCGGGCGCATCCCGACGGCGGATCCGAACGCCTTCCAGACCGCGAACCTCGACACCATCACCGCGGTCGTGATCGGCGGCACCAGCCTCTTCGGCGGCCGCGGCTCGGTGCTGGGCACGTTGGTCGGCGCGCTGATCGTCGGCGTGCTGCGCAATGGGCTCACTCTCGTCGGGATCGACAACCTCTACCAGAACATCGCGACGGGCGTCCTCGTGATCGCCGCCGTTGCGCTGGACCAGATCTCGCGTAGGAGGCTGCAATGAGCGCGCAGGATACCGGGCCGGTGCTCGAGGCGAAGGGCCTGGTCAAGAGGTACGGGCAGGTCCAGGCGATCGCGGGCGCCGACTTCGAGCTCCGTGCCGGCGAGGTGCTCGCCGTCATCGGCGACAACGGGGCCGGCAAGTCCAGCCTGATCAAGGCGCTCTCGGGGGCGCTCGTGCCGAACGAGGGCGAGATCCTGCTCGACGGTGCGCCGGTCCATTTCAAGAGCACGCTCGACGCCCGCAACGCGGGCATCGAGACCGTGTACCAGGACCTCGCAGTGATCCCTGCGCTGGACATCGCGGCCAACGTCTACCTGGGCCGCGAGCTGCGCAAGCCGGGGATCCTCGGCTCGGTGTTCCGGCAACTCGACCGCAGGGCCATGCGCGATGCCGCGGCCGGCCACCTCGCTGACCTGAAGATCGGCATCAAGTCCCCGACGCAGGCCGTCGAGACGCTCTCAGGCGGCCAGCGGCAGGGCGTCGCGGTGGTGCGGGCGGCCGCCTTCGGCAAGAAGGTGATCATCATGGACGAGCCGACGGCGGCCCTCGGTGTCCGCGAATCCGGTCAGGTCATCGATCTCATCCGGCAGATCCGCGACCGCGGCACACCCGTGATCCTCATCAGTCACGACATGCCGCACGTCTTCGAGGTCGCCGACCGGATCCACGTGCACCGGCTCGGTCGGCGCGCCGCCGTCGTGGACCCCAAGCAGCGCAGCATGTCCGAGGTCGTCGCGCTCATGACTGGCGCGCTCGCGCCGACCGACGAGGAGGCCGCGGGTGGGCCGTAGGCCGTCGGGCCTGTTCGTGGGCCTGGCCACCGTTGACGTGATCTCCCGGGTGGAGGAGTCGCCCCCGCGCAACGGCAAGGTCACCGCGATCCGGCAGGACGTGTCCGGCGGCGGGCCGGCCTTGAACGCCGCGGTGGTGTTCGCCGCACTCGGCGGGCGGGCCGTGCTGGCGGCCCCCGTCGGCGACGATGCCCTCGGTCGGTTGGTGCACGAGGACCTGGCGGCGTGCGGGGTCGAGCTCATCGACCTCGCACCGCCCGGCTTCGGGCCGCCCGTCTCCGCGGTCACCGTGCACGCGCCCACGGGGGACCGGCAGGTCGTCTCGTTCGACGGCACCGGCTACCCGGACCTGGTACCCCCGATCGACGTCGAGGGCTTCGACGTGCTGCTCCTCGACGGTCACGGCCCCGCCGCGGCGCGGTCGGCGATCCGCAGCGGCGTCGCGGCGGGCGTTCCCACGGTCCTCGACGCCGGACGGTGGCGGCCCGTGTTCGCCGACCTGCTGCCCCTCGCCGGGCACGCCGTCTGCTCCGCGGACTTCCGGCTGCCCGACGGTGTCCCGACGCCGCCCGTCTACGTCGTCACCGACGGTGCCGGTCCGATCCGCTATCGGGACGGCCGGACGGAGGGCACCGTCGACGTCCCGGCGGTACCGGTGGTCGATACGCTCGGTGCGGGCGACGTGCTGCACGGCGCGTACGCCTTCGCGATCGCGCGGGGCGAAGGGGTCGCCGACGCACTGCGTTTCGCGGCGGGACACGCCTCCGCGAAGTGCCGATATCCGGGGGTGAGGGTGTGGCTGGAGACACTGTGACGGACGAACTGATCGCTCGCGCACGGGAACTGATCGCCCGGCCGGGCCGCGCGCTGCTCGGTATCGCCGGTGCGCCCGCGTCGGGGAAGTCGACGCTGGCGGAGCGGCTCGTGGAGGCGCTCGGCGCCGACGCGGTGCTCGTCCCGATGGATGGCTTCCACCTCGACGACGCGGTGCTGCGCCGGCACGGCAGCTGGGAACGCAAGGGCGCCATCGACACCTTCGACGATGTCGGCTTCGCCGAGCTGCTGCACCGCCTGCGCGCGGCCGACGGCACCGCCTACGCCCCGCGCTTCGACCGCGGGCTCGAGGCGTCCATCGGCGGCGCGATCGAGGTGGCGCCGGACGTCCCGCTCGTGGTCACCGAGGGCAACTACCTACTCGCGGACGCCGGAGCCTGGCCGCGCGCTCGTGCGGCGCTCGACGAGGTGTGGTTCCTGCGCATCGATCCCGCGCTGCGCCGCGAGCGACTCATCGAGCGGCACATGCGCTTCGGCCGCACGCCCGACGAGGCCCGCGAGCGCGCCGATGGCTCCGACGAGGCGAACGCCCGCCTCATCGAGGCCACGGCGGTCCGGGCCGACCGCGTGGTCGACGGGGCCTAGCGCGGCTCAGCCCTCCATGCCGGTCTCGCGCAGGGTGAGGTTGATCCGCCCCGCGTTCAGGCTGCAGCCCGGCGGCGAAGTCCCGCGGTGCACGGCGGTGACGCCGTGGAAGGCCAGCCGGGACGGGCCGCCGAAGACCAGCAGATCGCCGGATTCGAGGGTGAAATCGGTGAACGGCCGGTTCCGGTTCTCCGAATTGCCCAGGCGGAAGGTACAGCTGTCGCCGATCGACAGCGACACCACGGGAGCACCGGAGATCTCGTCCTTGTCCTGGTGCATACCCATCCGGGCCCGCGCGTCGTAGAAGTTCACGAGCGCGGTGTCGGGCGTGTAGCGCTCGATGACGCCGGCGTCGTGTCCGGTGTCCGCCAGCGCGCGCCGGCCGGCCCGGACCATCCAGTCCGGGAAGGGCAGTACTCGTGCGCCGTTCACGTCTGTCGCGTTCCGCGAGTACCGGTAGGGCTGCCAGTGCCAACCCAGGCACACCGTCCGCACCGACATCGGATGCCCGCGCACCGTCGCGGCGCGGATCGGCGCCGGACCGGCGGCCCACTCGCGGAACCGCTGCACGATCCAGGCCTGCTGCTGGAGGTCGAGCCAACCCCGGATCAGGTACGCGCCCGGGGCTATGGTGACCGGGCACTTCTCGGGTGGGAACAGCGTCAGGCCCTCGTCCGGAGGCCGCGGCGGTCGAGCGTCCACAGATCACCTCCTCGTGTCGTCCCGGTGGCCCGCCGCTTCCAGGCCGCGTACCGCTCCAGGCCGCGTACCGCTCCGGGCAGCACACCGCGCAGGGACGGAAACCCGCGGCGACCGCGGTGCGTTCGTCGGCGAAGAAGACGCGCTGCGTCACGTAGCCCCCGCGCGCGATCGCACGGAGGGCGGACGGGCAGTCGAGGCGGCCGTAGATGCGCCCGCGACGGTGCCCTCCCCATGTGCCGGGCCGGTCCGATCGATAAGCCGTGCCCGCCGCATCCACCAGTGAGTAGCTCATGACGCATCGTGGAAGACGAGGGCCAGCGTGTGCCGCTCGCCGGAGCGCACCGTCGAGACCCCGTGCCGTACCGGTGCAGCAGACCAGCCCCGGGCCGAACGGACCGGTCGGTCGCGGGTGGTGAAGACGAAGCCGTGGCCGCGCGGCAGCGTGAAGGAGGTACCGCGGGACTGGGCGCGGGGGCGCTGCTTGACGAGGAGGAACTCGCCGCCCTCGTGATCCACGCCCGGATCGTTGAGCGCGATCACCACCTGCAGCGGGAACACCAGATCGCCGTAGAGGTCGCGGTGCAGCGCGTTCCAGTCGCCGGCACCGTACTTGAGCAGGATCGCCGTCGACTTCCGCTGCCCGGCCTCGTGGCACCTCGCGAGCCACTCGTCGAGGTCGTCGGGCCACGGCGCGTCGCGACCCAGCCGCCCCCACCACTGCCGGGCGATCGGCAGGAGGTGCGGGTAGAGGGCGTGTTTGAGCTCGTCGATCGGCTCCGGGTACGGACGATCGAAGTAGCGGTACTCGCCGGCGCCGAACCGGTACCGCTCCATGTCGATCGTGCTGCGGAACAGCACGTCCCGCGCGTACAGCTCGCGCAGTTCTTTCGTCTGCTCGTCGGACAGCAGGCGGGGCAGCAGGGCTCCGCCGACAGCGTCCAGCTCGGCGGCGACGGCGTCCCAGTTCGCGGAGTCGATCGCGCTCATGCGGCCGACTCCAACTCCAGCAGGGCGGCTTTCGCCTCCACGCCGCCCACGTACTGCCCGATGCCGCCGTCGGACTTCACGACGCGGTGGCACGGCACCACCACCGGCAGGGGGTTCGTGGCGCACGCGGTGCCGACGGCGCGGACGGCGGCCGGGCTGCCGACCAGCTCGGCCACCTGCTTGTAGCTCAGCGTCGTCCCGTAGCCGATCTCGGGAAGCCGGCTCTGCACCAGCTGTCGGAAGCCGTGGGAGAGTGCGTGATCCAGATCCAGGTCGAATGCGGTGCGCCGACCCTCGAAGTACTCGTCGAGCTCGCGCGCCGCGTCGTCGAGGCGCCACGGCGCGCGCAGCACCCGCGGGCTGAGCTTCTGTGCCAGGGCCTCCAGCACCCCGTCGTGGTCCTCGCGGGCGTAGGCCACCCGGACCAGACCGCGCTCGGTCGCCGCGAGGAGCAGGCTGCCGACGGGGGAATCGACGGTGGTGTAGGCGATGTCGAGCAGTCCGTCGGCCTCGGCGCTCGCCGTGAGGCGGGCGCGGAGCCGGGCGAGGGCGTCGGTATCGACGGGGGCGGATAGTGTTTCGGTGATCTTCTCGCTCATGAGAGTTCCTCCCTCGTGCGAGTGGTACGGAGTTTCTTGAGGCCGTCGGCGGCGGCGCGCCGCGCGGCATCGACGGTCCCGCCCAGGATCTGGGCGATCTCGGCGTACGGCAGGTCGGCCGCGTAGCGGTACGCGACGGCCTGCCGCTGCTTGTCCGGCAGGGCCGCCACGGCGAGCCAGAGGTCACCGTCGGGCAGGGCGACGGTGACGGGACGCTCCGGGAGCGTGTCGACGGGGACGGCCCGGCGGCCGGCCGCCCGGACCTGGTCGATGGCCTTGCGGTGCGCAATGGTCACGAGCCAGGCCTCGACGTTCGCCGATTCGGGCAGGTCCGGATAGGCGCGCAGCGCGGACAGGAAGGTCTCCGACCACGCGTCCTCGGCGTCGTGCGGGCCGAGGATCGCGCGGCAGACCCGCAGCACCGTGGCGGCGTGCTCGTCGACGAGGCGCTCGAACGGTGGTTTCACGCGGCGCCCGTACCCGGGAGCCAGGGCGCGCCGTCGGCCGCGGCCTCGAGGTCGAGCAGCGTTCGCTTGCGGCGCAGGCCGCCCGCGTAGCCCGTGAGCGCGCCGTTCGCACCGATCACCCGATGGCACGGGATCAGGACACAGAGCGGATTCGCACCCACGGCCTGCCCCACGCCCCAGGCGGTGAACCCCGCGCCCAAGCGCTGCGCGAGGGCGCCGTAGGTGGTGGTGGCGCCGTACTGGATCTCCCGCAGCGCCGACCAGACGGCCTCCTGGGCGTCGTCGCCGGCGGTCGTGAGTGGCAGGTCGAAGGCCCGGCGCTCGCCCGCGAGGTAGGCGCGGAGCTGCTGCGCCGCCTCATCGAGCAGGGTGTCCGCGACGAACCGCGCGCCGAACGACGATTCCGCGGGCCGACGGATGTGATGGCGGAAGTACACGCCGGAGACGGCGTCGTCCGTCGCGACGAGCGTGAGCTCGCCGAGCGCACTGTCCGTCACGATGTGCCTCGTGTTCATGATCTCTCCTCGTCTCGATCCTGCCCTGTAGACGCCGGGGACGGGCGGAACGTGAGACGAGGCGCCCCGAAAAGCAATTGAACGCTGTTACGGAGATTCCCACCTGGGGTTTTGTTCTCCGTAACAGCGTTCAATCGGGAGGGGAGGGACTACTTCGAGACGGTGATGTCCTGGTTGTAGACGCCGTTGGCCTCGGGTGAGACCTGGGTGTCGCCGTTGCCCACGGAGGACAGGGCGCGCAGCGTCCAGGTGCCCGGCGCCGCGAAGAAGCGGTAGTCGCCGGTACCGGAGGCCACGACCTCGGCGGTGAACTCACCCGTGCCGTCGAGCAGGCGCACGAAGGCGCCCGCGACGGGGTTACCGGCCGCGTCGAGGACCTGTCCGGTCAGGACGGTCTCCTTCTCGACGTCGACACCGGCGGGAAGGACCTGACCCTGCTTGGGAGCTCCACACATGATTGAAATCCTTACTTCTCGATCGGGGCGCCGACCAGCGAGCCGTACTCGACCCACGAACCGTCGTAGTTCTTGACATTCTTCTTGCCCAGGATCTCCTGCAGCACGAACCAGGTGTGCGAGCTGCGCTCGCCGATCCGGCAGTACGCGATGGTCTCCTTGGCGTCGTCGAAGCCCTTCTCCGCGTACAGCGCGGCGAGGTCCTCGTCCGACTTGAAGGTGCCGTCCTCGTTGGCGGTGGTCGACCACGGGATGTTGATCGCGCCGGGGACGTGGCCGCGCTGCTGCGCCTGCTCCTGCGGCAGGTGGGCGGGAGCGGAGATCTTGCCGGAGAACTCGTCGGGCGAGCGCACGTCGATCAGGTTCTTCTTGCCGATCGAATCGATCACCTCGTCGCGGAAGGCACGCAGCGACAGGTCGACGGGCTTGGCCTGGTAGTTCGTGGCCGGGCGGGACACCGCGTCGGTCGACAGCGGGCGACCGTCGAGCTCCCACTTCTTGCGGCCACCGTCGAGCAGCTTGACGTCCTGGTGGCCGTACAGCTTGAAGTACCAGTAGGCGTACGCCGCGAACCAGTTGTTGTTGCCGCCGTAGAGCACGACCGTGTCGTCGTTGCCGACGCCGCGCTCGGAGAGGAGCTTGGAGAAGCCCTCCTGGTCGAGGAAGTCGCGGCGGATCGGATCCTGCAGGTCCTTGCGCCAGTCGAGGCGCACGGCGCCCTTGATGTGGTTGTCGTCGTAGATCGACGTGTCCTCGTCGACCTCGACGAAGACGACACCCGGGGTGTCGAGATTCTGCTCAGCCCAGTCTGCGGAGACCAGGACGTCGGAGCGAGCCATGAGGATCCCTTTCGTTGAGTCCATGACGTGCGAATGTAGGCGCGAACGCTACTTCGAGGGGTTGCGCGAGAGCGCTGGGAGGGCGGAACGGATGCATCGCGATACGCGTGAAGACAGCACCCTGCCCGGGGAGAGAGCGGGCCTAGCCCAGACAGCGACAACCAGCCATACGGCACAGGTCGACCGCCAGGCGGCGGGTGAGCAGCAGCTCACAGCGGTTGCGCATGGTGCCCAGAATACCGAAGCCGCGGCCGTGCGTCACGGGAGGGTCTGCGGGAGCGGTCGGTGGAAGGCGCCGGGGGTGACGGTCACCCCGTCGGCCTCGCCGAGCAGCACCACGTCGGCGTTCTCGCCCCGCGCGCCGGTGGGCCGGATGCCGAAGGGCAGCGCCATCGCGGGCAGGGTGCGCGTGAAGCGGGCGAGCACCGTCGGCTCCTCGCCCGGCAGCAGGTCGGCCTTCGCGTGGTCCTCGGGACCCGTGTAGATCCCCGTGGCCCGTACCGCGATCGCGTCGCCGACGGCCGAGAAATCCGCCGCCACCGAGATCAGCACCGTCCGCTTCGGGTCCGCGGAGGTGGGCAGGGGCACGGTTCCCGTGAGCACGATGCCCTTCGACGCCTTGACGTAGCCGTCGGCAGGGCTGCCCGCGCCGGGCCGCTTCGGGGCGGGCGTGTGCACCTGGAGATCGACGATGTCCAGGTACCGGCCGACCGTCTTCTGGTCGAGCCGGACCCGCGACTCCACGTGGCCCGCCCGGATCGGCGTGTCCGGCGTGAAGGTCGGCAGCAGGCCGCCAGGGATAGTCACCTCCGCGAACTCGGCCTCGAGGCGCGCGTCCCGGCCGTCGACCTGTGCGGGGACCGCGATGGTGAGCTTGGGGTGCGTGCCACCCGAGGTCAGGTACGGGAAGCCACCGACCGTGACCTCCGGATCGTCCGCCAGGCCGGCCGCGGCCCGCAGTTCCCGGGAGAGCCGGTACTCGGCGGTCGCGGCGGTGCCGACCTCGGCGAGGAAGGTGACTGTGAGGAGCATCGCACCGACGACCAGAATGCGCCGGACCCACGCCCGTCCCTGCCCCTGCGCCACGCCCGCTCCTCCCCGTCCACACCGGCGCCGCTACGCACGACGCTTTGACCACCGCTATTGTGACATTCGTTCATTTCAAGCAGACCGCCGCGCACCGGGGAGGGCATGTGGATCTCATCCTGTTCACGTCCGACCGGGAACCGGACACGGTGCTGCCGTCTCTGTCGCTGCTGCCGCACACGGTCCGGCCCCTGCCCGCGGACGTCTCCTCGCTCCTCGAGGTCGGCTCCGCCGACGTCGCGCTCGTCGACGCCCGCACCGACCTGGTCACCGCCCGCGGGCTCTGCCGCCTGCTCGGCACGACGGGAGGCGGCGCGGTCGCGGTGGTCGCGGTGCTCACCGAGGGCGGTCTCGTGGCAGCCAGTGCGGACTGGGGCCTCGACGACTTCCTGTTGCCCGGCATCGGCCCGGCGGAGATCGACGCCCGCCTCCGGCTGGTGGTGGCGCGGCGCGGCGCGGACGCCGAGGACGAGGTCGCCGACAAGATCACCCTGGGCGAGCTGCTCATCGACGAGGGCACCTACACCGCCCGGCTCCGCGGCAAGCCGCTCGACCTCACCTACAAGGAGTTCGAGCTGCTGAAGTTCCTGGCGCAGAACGTCGGTCGCGTGTTCACGCGCGCCCAGCTGCTGCAGGAGGTGTGGGGCTACGACTTCTTCGGCGGCACCCGCACCGTCGACGTGCACGTCCGGCGCCTGCGCGCCAAACTCGGTGCCGAGCACGAGGGCATGATCGGCACCGTCCGTAACGTGGGCTACAAAGCGGTACGTCCGGTCCGGGGCAAGGGCGAGCGCCCCGTCGAGGACATGGAACCGACGGACGAGGATCTCGAGGAGGCCTGAGCATGACGCAACGGCACGCGGTCGAGGTGGTGCGCGGCCCCGTCACCGATCCGGAATCGGTACGGGCGATCGCCGCCGCCGCGGAGGACGCGGACGGTATCGGCGCCCTGTCGGAGCAGTTCCGCCTCGGTGTCACCGGCGCCGGCCCGCACGTGCTCGCCCGCGCCGCCGACGGTGCCGTGGCGGGCTACGCGGGCATCGTCGTCCCGCCCGCCGGAGGGCCGGGCTCGGCGGAGGTGGTCGTGGCACCGTCGGAGCGCCGACGGGGCCTCGGCCGCGCCCTGGTGACGGGAGCGCTCGACCTGGTGGGCGACGGCGGCACCGTCTGGGCCCACGGCGACCTGCCGCCCGCCCGCGCGCTGGCCGCCGACCTGGGTCTGACCGCCGTGCGGACCCTGCTCAATCTGCGCAGGCCGCTGCGCGGCGCCGGAAGCGGAGCGAGCGGGACGAATGACGCCGGACCGGACACCGCACCGTCGAACCCGCCGGGCGTGACCGTGCGCACCTACGCCGGCCCCGAGGACGACGCCGCGATCCTCGCGGTGAACAACGAGGCCTTCGCCTGGCACCCCGAGCAGGGCGGCTGGACGCAGGAGCAGATCGACGAGCGGACCGGCGCCGCGTGGTTCGATCCGGCGGGGCTGTTCCTCGCCGTGGATGACCGGGACCGGCTGTTGGGCTTCCACTGGACGAAGGTCGCGGACCCGGCCGCCGGACTCGGCGAGGTCTACGTGGTCGCGGTGGCACCGGACGGGCAGGGGCGCGGCCTCGGACGGCTGCTGACGGCCGTGGGGCTGCAGTACCTGGCCGGACGCGGGCTGACGGAGGTCGAACTGTACGTGGAGGGCGACAACACCGCGGCCCTGCGGACGTACGCCGGACTGGGCTTCACGGAACACGAACGACACGTCGCGTACGCACTACAGTAATCCACTCGACCTGGCGAGTTTGCCTGTCGTTCACCCGGGACACCCGGATCGGACACCCGGCCTCTTTAGGTTGCTGGATGACACCCGCATCCCGGTGTGCTCAGTCCTGACCCGACCCGGAGGAATCTCGGTGAACTTCAAGCGTGGATCCATTACGGCCGTTGCCGCTGTGGCCGCCCTGTCCCTGACCCTGAGCGCGTGCGGCAGCGAGGAGTCCAGCAGTGCGGCGGGTAGCTCCTCCGCCGGCGGCACGGGCGTGCAGTGCGACGGCAAGCTGCAGCTCAAGGGCAGCGGCTCGACGGCGCAGGCCAATGCCATGACCGTCTTCAAGAACGCCTTCGGCCAGGACTGCGGCGGCAGCGCGAACGTCGATTACACCGGCAGCGGCTCGGGCCAGGGCATCACCGAGTTCACCTCGGGCCTGACCAACTTCGCGGGCTCGGACTCGGCGCTCAAGCCGGAGGAGGCCAAGAAGGCCGAGGACAAGTGCGGCTCGCCCGCGCTGAACCTGCCGATGGTCTTCGGCCCGATCGCCGTGGCCTACAAGCTGCCCGGCGACGTCTCCGTGAACCTCTCGGCGCCGACCATCGCCAAGATCTTCTCCGGCAAGATCACGAAGTGGAACGCGCCCGAGATCGAGGCGGAGAACAGGGGCACCGCGCTGCCCGACCTGCCGATCACCGTCGTCTTCCGGTCCGATCCGTCGGGCACCACCGAGAACTTCCAGAAGTACCTCGCCTCGGCCGCGCCCGCGGAGTGGAGCGCGGACAAGACCGGCAAGGAGTTCAAGGGCGGCGTCGCCGGTGCCGGTGGCGCCAGCGGCAACTCGCAGGTCGCGGCGACGGTCAACAAGGCCGAGGGCACCGTCACCTACACCGAGTGGAGCTTCGCCAAGGCGCAGAAGCTGCAGGTCGCGAACATCATCACCTCCGCCGGCCCCGAGGCCGTCAAGCTCAGCGCCGACTCCGTCGCCAAGACGATCGAGGCGGCGAAGTTCAAGACCCCGGGCAGCAAGGACCTGATCATCGACACCGCGGGCTTCTACAAGCCGACGGCCGCCGGCGCCTACCCGATCGTGCTCGCGACCTACGAGATCGTGTGCTCGAAGTACGCCGACGCCGAGGTCGCGAAGGGCGTCAAGAGCTTCCTCAAGGTCGCGGCCAGCAAGGCGACGCAGGATCGGCTGGCGGATCAGGGCTACGCCCCGATTCCCGACTCGTTCCGCACGACGCTGAACGCGTCGATCGACTCCATCCAGTAACGACACCTGCTACACCGGAGGTCGTGCGCGCGTCGCGAACAGCGAGGCGCGCACGACCTCCGGCCCGGCCGGAAGGGACAGCTTCGCGTGGCAGACCATCGGGGGAACATGGCGACTGAGGACTCACCCGAGCGGAGCGCACCGTCGGACGGTGTGCCGGCCGCGGTCCGGGAGGACGCGGCCACCGTCGAGGGCGTGTCCTTCGCCGGATCCGCCGGGCGGATGGAGACGATCTTCAAGTGGGCCGCGCAGGGCGCGGGGATCCTGCTGATCGCCGTCATCGGCCTGATCTTCCTGCAGCTCGTGGTGCAGGCCGTGCCGGCGCTGACGAAGAACAACGTCAACTTCCTGACCAGCTCCGAGTGGCAGACCACCCCGTCGAACATGCGGTTCGGCATCGTCGAGCTGCTGAAGATCACCGCGCTGTCGTCGGTGATGGCTCTCGTCCTCGCCGTACCCGTCGCCGTCGGGATCGCGACCTTCCTCGCGCAGTACGTGCCCCGCCGGATCGCCCGCCCGCTCGGCGCCGTGGTCGATCTGCTGGCCGCCGTCCCGTCGATCATCTACGGCCTGTGGGGCATCCTGGTCCTGGCGCCCTTCCTGGTGCCGCTGCAGCAGTGGCTCAACCGCAACCTCGGCTGGTTCTTCCTGTTCAAGACCGGCAACATGCAGATCTCGCTGGGTTCGACCGTGTTCACCGCGGGGATCGTGCTCGCGATCATGATCCTGCCGATCATCACCTCCATCACGCGTGAGGCGCTGTGGCAGACGCCCGTCTCGCAGCAGGAGGCGGCGCTGGCGCTCGGCGCCACGAAGTGGGAGGTCGTCCGGCTGACGGTGCTCCCGTACGGCCGCTCCGGCATCGTCGCCGGGTCCATGCTGGCGCTGGGGCGCGCGCTCGGCGAGACCATCGCGGTGCTCATCATCCTGTTCGCCGCCACCAAGAACTCCATCTGGTCGCTGTTCGACAGCGGCTACACCTTCGCTTCGAAGATCGCCTCCGCCGCCGCTGAGTTCGACAACGTCGATCAGCGCGGCGCCTACATCGCCGCCGGCCTCGTGCTGTTCGTGCTCACCTTCGTGGTGAACGCGGTCGCGCGCTGGATCGGCGGGGGACGGGTGAACGGATGACCACCGCAGATCGCAGCCCTGCGCTCGACAGCATCGCCAAGAGCGGCACCGTGTTCCACCGCACGTCCACCGTGCGACGGCTCAAGAACAACGCCGCCGCGATCGTCTTCGGCGGCTGCTTCCTGCTGGCCGTCGTTCCGCTGGTGTCCCTGCTGTACATGGTGATCGCCAACGGACTCCCCGCCGTCCTCCACGCGGACTGGTGGTCGAAGTCGATGCTCCGAGTGGCGCCCGACTCGTACGCGGGCGGCATCAGCCACGCCATCTACGGCACCCTCGTCCAGGCCGGTGTCGCCACCGTCTTCTCCGTGCCGATCGGGATCATGGTGGGCATCTACCTCGTCGAGTACGCGGAGGGCACCCGGCTGGGCAGACTCACCACGTTCATGGTCGACGTGTTGGCCGGCATCCCGTCGATCGTCGCGACCCTGTTCGTGTTCGGCGTGTGGATCACCACCTTCGGCATGCCGCAGTCGGCGTTCGCCGTCAGCCTCGCGCTGATCCTGCTCATGGTCCCCGTCGTGGTGCGCTCCACCGAGGAGATGCTCAAGCTGGTCCCGAACGAGCTGCGCGAGGCGTCCTACGCCCTCGGAGTGCCCAAGTGGAAGACGATCGTGCGGATCGTGGTGCCCACGGCCGCGTCGGGCATGGTCTCGGGCGTCTTCCTGGCGATCGCCCGCGTGGTCGGTGAGACGGCCCCGGTGCTCCTGCTCGTGGGTATCACCGACCGCCGCAACTACGACGTGTTCAACGGCAACATGGCGTCCCTGCCGCTCTTCATCTACGACCAGTACCGCACGAACCCGGGCGAGGTCGGCGAGTACCGGGCGTGGGGCGCCGCGCTGACCCTGGTGATCCTGGTGGCCATCGCGAGTGGCCTGGCCGCCCTGATGTCCCGGCTGCTCGCCCCCAAGACGAAGTAACAGAAGAAGAGGACCGTCATGGCCAAGCGTCTCGACATCAAGGACCTGAACATCTACTACGGCGCGTTCCACGCGGTGCAGGACGTCTCCCTCACCGTTCCGCCGAACTCCGTGACCGCCTTCATCGGACCGTCCGGCTGCGGCAAGTCGACGGTGCTGCGGTCGATCAACCGCATGCACGAGGTCACGCCGGGCGCGCGCGTCGACGGGCACATCACCCTCGACGGTGCCGACATCTACGGCGTCGGCGTGGACCCGGTGGGCGTGCGCAAGACCATCGGCATGGTCTTCCAGCGCCCGAACCCGTTCCCCACCATGTCGATCCGCGACAACGTCGTGGCCGGCCTGCGGTTGCAGGGCGTCCGCAGCAAGGGCAAGCTCGACGAGATCGCCGAGTCCTCGCTGCGCGGCGCGAACCTCTGGGACGAGGTCAAGGACCGCCTGAACAAACCCGGCGGCGGCCTGTCCGGCGGCCAGCAGCAGCGCCTGTGCATCGCCCGCGCCATCGCCGTGAGCCCCGACGTGCTGCTCATGGACGAGCCCTGCTCGGCGCTCGACCCGATCTCGACGCTGGCGATCGAGGACCTCATCGGCGAGCTCAAGCAGCAGTACACGATCGTGATCGTCACCCACAACATGCAGCAGGCGGCGCGCGTGTCCGACCAGACCGCGTTCTTCAACCTGGAGGCCACCGGCAAGCCGGGCAAGCTCATCGAGATCAATCCCACCGAGAAGATGTTCTCCAACCCGGACCAGCAGGCCACCGAGGACTACATCTCCGGGCGCTTCGGCTGACACGTCACACGCATTACTGGGTGTCGGACGTCAGCGATAGTCTGGTCCTGTGACATCGCAGACCCAGGACCCGCCGGTCGCCGGCGCGCGGTACAGCACCGTGCTGCCGGGCGACCGCGTGGTGGCGCGGGTGCGTGACGCGGTGCTCGTGGTCGATGCTCCGGCGCTCGGAGCTCCGGCCGAGGTCACCGACCTCGCCGCCGCCCTCGATACCGACGGTGCGGATCTCACCGCGGTGCTGCGGGATCGCAGTGGCCCGTCGTTCGCCGTGGTCGAGGTCGTCGACGGCGCGGTCCGCGCGCTACTGCGCGGCGCCCCCGGCTCGCCCGAGGAGCGAACACTGTCCGTCGCCATCTTCCCGTCCGCCTCCGCCGCGGTGCCCGAGCACGTGCTGCACGCCGAGGCGGACTTCGTCGAGCGGGTCGCGCCCCTGCCCACCGGAGCGGTGGTGACGGTCACCGTCGGGCCTCCGCCGCCGCCCGGCCCCGTGTGCGGGCCCACGGCCCTGCACCTGCTGCGCGGTGCCGTCCCGGGCGCCGGGGCGGTCCTGTGGTCGGACGAGTCGTTGCGCCCCGACGGCGAGGCCGACATCGCGACGGACGTCTTCCCGGCGGACGCCCCCACCAACGAGGAGCCGACCGGCGTGAGCCCGTTGTTCGCGGCCACCGAGTACGACGTGGAGGTCGGCGACGTGAACGCGGCTGCGGCCGTCGCCGGCCCGATGGTCGAGGGTCGGCGCTGCGCGTTCGGGCACCTCAACTCCCCGGTCGCCGCGTACTGCACGCGGTGCGGGGCCCTCGTCGACCGCCGGGCGCCGCTCGAGACGGGCCCGCGTCCGCCGCTCGGCCTGCTCGTCGCGGACGACGGCACGGCCTTCGTCGTGGACGGCGACATGGTGCTCGGCCGCGACCCGGCCGCCTATGTCGCGCAGCGCGCGGGCCGGTCGTTCGACGGTGCCGGGCGGCTCCTGCCGATCGTCCTCCAGGACCGCACGGGTGCGCTCTCCCGGGCGCACCTCGAGATCCGGATCGATGGCTGGCAGCTGCTCGCCGTCGACGTGGGTTCGGCGAACGGCACCTGGGTGCGCCCGCCGGCGTCGCCGCAGCCCCTGCGGCTGCCGCCCGGGCAGCCCGTGCCGCTCACCGTCGGGTCGGACATCCACCTGGGCGGGCGGATCCTGCAGCTGCAGGACGGCGTCGGCGCGTAAGGGCTACTTCGCGACGTCGGCGGTGGGCTCGGGGCTGCCGGTGGCCTGGAAGATCACGCGGCGGCCGATCTCGACGGCGTGGTCGGCGAAGCGCTCGTAGTAGCGGCCGAGCAGCGTCACATCGACGGCGGCGGCCACGCCGTGCTTCCACTCGCGGTCCATGAGCACGGTGAAGAGGTGGCGGTGCAGGTCGTCCATCGCATCGTCCTGCTCCTCGATCTCCGCGGCCTGCTTCGGGTCCTGCGTGAGCAGCACCTCGCGGGCGGAGTTCGCCAGCTCGACCGCGAGGCGGCCCATCTCGGCGAAGTAGCCGTTGACCTCCTCGGGGAGGGTCTTGTTCGGGAAACGGCGGCGGGTGACCTTCGCGACGTGCAGGGCGAGCGCGCCCATGCGGTCGACATCGGCGACGATCTGGAACCCGGAGACGACGATCCGCAGGTCACCGGCGACGGGGGCCTGCAACGCGAGGAGGGAGAAGGCCTCCTCCTCGGCGCGGCGGCTGAGCCGGACGATCTCGTCGTGCTCGGTGATGACCTCTTCGGCGAGCGCCAGGTCGGCCTGGAGGAGCGAGTTGGTGGCCTTCTCCATGGCGATGCCCGACTTGTCGCAGATGTCGCCGAGGATGTCGTTGAAGGCAGCCATCTGCTGGATGTACGCGTTACGCATGTGTGCAGTATATCGGCGTGTTCGTACGCGACCTCAGCGTTGGATGAACGCCGGGTGAACGACGATTAACCGCCGCTGGTCTCGGCCTCCGCGCCGGGCATCGCCGCCGCGTCGGCCTCCCACGGATCGTCGAGCCAGCCCTCCGGGAGGACCACCTTGCCGGGCGTGCCCTGCCGGCCGCGCGGGCCCTCGGCGTCCTTGGGGAAGGGCACGTCCTGGTCCAGGGTGTCGAGCAGCGCGCGCAGGTCGGCCAGGGTCTTGACGGTGGCCAGGCGCGTGCGCAGCTCGCCCCCGGCGGGGAAGCCGCGCAGGTACCAGGCGACGTGCTTGCGGATCTCCCGCATGCCCTTGTCCTCGCCGTGGTGCGCGGCGAGCAGCTCGCCGTGCCGGTACATGATCGCGGTGACCTCGCCGAGGTTCGGCGGCACGGGCATCGGCGTGCCGTTGATCGCGGAGGAGAGCTCGGAGAACAGCCACGGCCGGCCGAGGCAGCCGCGGCCCACGACCACGCCGTCGCAGCCGGTGCGCTCCATCATCGTCACCGCGTCCTCGGCGGCGAAGATGTCACCGTTGCCCAGCACGGGGATCGTGTCGCCGAAGTGGTGGTGCACGTGCTCCTTGAGCCGGGTGATCTCGTCCCAGCGGGCCTGGCCCGAATAGCGCTGCGCGGCGGTGCGGGCGTGCAGCGCAACGGCGACCGCGCCCTGCTCCGCGGCGATCCGGCCGGCGTCGAGGTGGGTGTGGTGCTCGTCGTCGATGCCCACGCGGAACTTGACGGTGACGGGGATCCGCGTTTCGGGCCCGCCGCCTCTGCTTCCGTCCTCGATGCCGCGGACCGCCGCGTCGACGATGCTCGCGAACAGGTTCCGCTTGTAGGGCAGCGCCGAGCCGCCGCCGCGGCGGGTGACCTTGGGGACGGGGCAGCCGAAGTTCATGTCGAGGTGGTCGGCGAGACCCTCCTCGGCGATCATCCGCGCCGCCTCGTACGTCCACTTCGCGTCGACGGTGTAGAGCTGCAGGCTGCGCGGGTCCTCGTCGGGGGCGAAGGTGGTCATGTGCATTGTCACCGGATGCCGCTCGACGAGCGCGCGGGCCGTGACCATCTCGCACACGTACAGCCCGGCGACGGTGCCGGTGCGCGCGCGCTCCAGCTCCCGGCACAGGCTGCGGAAGGCGACGTTGGTGACGCCGGCCATCGGCGCGAGCACGACGGGGGAGTCGAGCTCGAACCGGCCGATGCGCAGCTTCGGAGCGGTCGTGGCGGTGGTCATGTGAAATCTCCGGTCAGTCGTTCGACGGGCTGCCCCGTCACCTCCGCGATCAGCTCGAAGTCCCTGTCGACGTGCAGGACGGTGAGTCCGTTCAGTTCGGCGGTGGCGGCGATCAGAAGGTCCGGAACACCGGGAGCGCGATGCCGCCCCTCTGGTGTGAGCAGGCCCTGCACCTCGAGGGCGCGGTCCTCGATGCGAGGCGTGAGGTGGCTGCGGATCAGGTCATCGAGCGGGAAGGTACTCATCATCGCGGACCATTCGCGCTGCGACCGGGCCGAGTAGCCGGACTCCAGCAGCGTGGGCACGCTGACGTGGACCAGCCCGCGGTGAATCGCGGCGACCCATTCGGCGGCGTGCGGGGAGTCGGCGAGCCGGACGAGGGCGGACTTGTCGATGAGCCACGGCCCACTCACGACCACGCCTGCCGCATCACGTCATCGTCCTTCAGATCGCGAGCCATCTCGGCGAAGCGCCGCAGATCGTCCACGGTGCCGCGAGCCCGAGGCGGGCCGGGCTGGGTGACCAGGCGCTTGAGGTACTCGTTGCGCGACAGGCCTCGTTGCTTCGCCTGGGCATCGATGTTTCGCAGTGCGTCGTCGTCGAGCCCGCGGATCAGAATGTCGGTCATGACGAGACCACCTCCTGATATCCGATGATATCAGGAGGTGGTGGTCGACGATTGCCCAGGTCAGACGGCCAGGCCGGCCTTCTCGCGCTTCGCGGCCTCGCGGGCCAGCGAGCGGTCGCGCATCTCCTCGAACTTCACGGCCGCGGCCTCGAGCTCGTCGAGGAAGGTGGCGAGCTCCTCGCGGGTGCGCTCGCCCTCGGGGCCGAAGTCCTCGCGCTCGAAGATCTTCCACTTGCGCAGGACGGGCATGACGACCTCGTCCTTGTGCTGGCGCAGGTCGTAGATGCCGTGCTTGGCCATGAGCACGCCGTTGCGGCGGAAGTCGGGCATGCCGGCGCCGGGCATCTCGAAGTGCTTGATGGTGTCCGTGATCGAGCGGATCGCCTGGTCGGGGACCAGGTTCAGGCCCGCCGCCGAGATGTTGCGGTAGAAGATCATGTGCAGGTTCTCGTCGGCCGCGATGCGCTGGAGCATCTTGTCGGCGATCGGGTCCTTGCAGACCTTGCCGGTGTTGCGGTGGCTCACGCGGGTGGCGAGCTCCTGGAAGGTCACGTACGCCACGGAGTGCAGCATCGTCATCTTCTGCTCGGTGTGCTGCGCCACCTTGCCCTGCGGGTCCCACCCGTTGGTCATGTGGATCATGCGGGCCTGCTCGAGCTTGACGGGGTCGACGCCGCGGGTCACCACGAGGTAGTCGCGCATGGCGATGCCGTGCCGGTTCTCCTCGGAGGTCCAGCGGCCCACCCAGTGGCCCCAGGCGTCGTCCATGGAGAAGTTCGCGGCGATCTCCCGGTGGTACGTGGGGAGGTTGTCCTCCGTGAGGAGGTTCGTGATCATCGCGGCCTTGGCGACCTCGTCGAGCTGGCTCTCCTCGGGGTCGTAGTCGTGACCACCGAGCGCGGCGTAGTTCTTGCCGTCCGACCACGGGATGTACTCGTGGGGGCTCCAGTCCTTCGTCATCGAGAGATGGCGGTTGACGTTGTCCTCGGCGACGCCAGAGAGCTCCTGCAGAAGCTCGAGCTGGGTGAGTTGGCGGGTCGACATCATTCCTCTTTCGACGTTTGGATCAATTCCAGATTACCCGAGGAGTCTACGCACTTCGGACCGCGGACTCAATGTCCTCAGTGGGAAAGTGACGCTTTCGTCCTGCGGTTTTGGCGCCGACCGTGCTCAGACGGCCAGCCCGGTGCGCTCGCGACGGGCGGCCTCGCGGGCCAGCGAGCGGTCGCGCATCTCCTCGAACTTCGCGGCCTGGACCTCCAGGTCGGCCAGGAACACCGCGAGCTCGTCGCGGGCCTGCTCGCCCACGGAGCCGAAGTCCTCGCGCTCGAAGATCTTCCACTTGCGCAGCACGGGCATGACGACCTCGTCGCGGTGCTGGCGCAGGTCGTAGATGCCGTGTTTGGCCATGAGCACGCCGTTGCGGCGGAAGTCGGGCATGCCGAGGCCGGGCATCTGGAAGCCGGTGACGATGTCGGTGATGGCGCGCAGGGCCTGGTCCGGGGCCAGGTCGAGGGCCGCGCCGCAGATGTTGCGGTAGAAGATCATGTGCAGGTTCTCGTCGGCCGCGATGCGCTGGAGCAGCTTGTCCGCGGTCGGATCGTTGCAGGCCTTGCCGGTGTTGCGGTGGCTGACGCGGGTGGCCAGCTCCTGGAAGGTGACGTACGAGACGAGGTGCAGGATGCTGCGGTCGCCGAGCTCCGCGCCGGTGTGCCCCTCGGAGGTGGCGCCGTTACCCATGTGGGTCATCCGGAACTCCTCGAGCTTGACCGGATCGACGGAGCGGGTGACCAGCAGGTAGTCGCGCATCGCGATGCCGTGGCGGTTCTCCTCGGCGGTCCACCGGCCGACCCAGTGGCCCCAGGCGTGGTCCATGGAGAAGTTGTCCGCGATCTCGCGGTGATAGCTGGGGAGGTTGTCCTCGGTCAGCAGGTTGGTGATCATCGCCGCGCGGGCCACGTCCGAGAGCTGCGACTGGACCGGATCCCAATCCGCGCCGCCCAGGGCGGAGAAATTGCGACCCTCGTCCCACGGCACGTAGTCGTGCGGGTTCCAGTCCTTGGTCATCGACAGATGGCGGTTCACGTTCTGCTCCGCCACCCCGGAGAGCTCCTGGAGGAGCTCGATCTGGGTCAATTCGCGCTGCATGATGCCTTTCATCGCCGAGAACCAGCGCGACGTTACGCAGAACCGCCAGGCCGGGTCCGGCAATCACCGATCTGTGGCGCACATAACGCCCGAACGGGGCGGTACCGAGACGGCGGTCACAGTATCCAGCCCAGTTCGCGGGCGCGCACGGCCGCCTCGTACCGGTTCGCGACCCCCAACTTCGCCATCGCCGAGGAGAGGTAGTTGCGGGTCGTTCCCGGGCTCAGATGCGCACGCCGCGCGATCTCGTCGACGGACGCACCGTCGACGGCGAACTCCAGGACGTCGGCCTCCCGGGCCGTGAGCGGCGAGTCGCCGGCGCTGATCGCGTCGGCCGCCAGCTCGGGGTCGACGTACCGCCCGCCGGCGTGGACGGTACGGATGACCTGCGCGAGCGTCGCCGCCGGTGCGGTCTTGGGGAGGAAGCCGCGCACGCCCGTGGCGAGGGCGCGCTTGAGGTAGCCGGGCCGGCCGTGGCTGGTGACGATGAGGGTCGCGGCGCCCGGGGTGCTGCGCAGCAGTTCGGCGGCGGTGTCGATGCCGTCGGGACCGGGCATCTGCAGATCGATCACCGCAACGGCGGGCGGCAGTCCCGCCGCGACGCGCCGCTCCCACAGCGCGATCAGTTCGGTGCCCGATGCCGCCTCGGCCGCGACGGTGATGTCGGGCTCCAGGTCGAGCAGCGCGGCCACCGCGGTCCGGATCAGGTGCTCGTCGTCGGCGAGCACTACCTCGATCGTCATGCTTCCTCCCAGGTCGCGGTCAGGACGAACTCCTCGCCCTCGCGGGCACCGTCGACGTCCGCGCCCACGGCCCGGAGCCTTCCCCGCAGGCCGTCCAGTCCCGACGGTGCGCCCTCGCCCCTGCCCGCATCCCCGGCCGGCGGCAGCGCACCGTCGTTGCGCAGGACCAGGCCCGACGGGCTCAGCGTGAGCACGGCCTGGCCCGCCGCGGAGTGCTTGACGATGTTGGTGACGCCCTCGCGGACCACCCACGCGGCGGCCTCGTGGAGGTCGGCGGGGACGTCGTCGGGGGTGCCGATGACCCGGAGCCCGCAGCCGGCGGCGGACAGCAACGAGCGCGCGCCCGCGACCTCGGTGCCGAGGTCGATCCCGCGGTAGCCGCGGACCAGGGAGCGGGTGTCCTCCATCGACGAGACGGCCAGCTCCTTCACCTCGTCCATCTCGGCGACCGCGCGGTCCGTGGCCCCGGCGCGCGCGAGCGTTGCGGCCAGTTCGCTCTTGACCGCGATCGCGGAGAAGGCCCGCCCGACCACGTCGTGCAGGTCGCGGGAGAACCGCAGCCGCTCCTCGGCGACCTCGAGTTCCGCTGTTGCCCGCTTGCCCTCCTCGAGCTCGGTGAGCACCTGCATCCCCCATGCCGTGCTCCGCGAGGTCCACATGAGCGCGGCGCCCGCGACGATGAGGATCGCGCCGACCCGCAGCTCACCGATGCCGCCGAGCGCGACCGCGGTCGCGAGCCCGCCGGCGATCAGGGTCGGCCACCGGTAGCGGGGCATGAAAGGGATCACCCCCGCGCAGGCCATGAGGAAGGTCATCGACCCGGTGAGCGCCGCGCCGCGGACGGCGTCGCCGTCGCCGAGGCGGGCGGCGACCACCGCGAGCACCCAGACCGTGCCGATCGCGACGACGGCGAACCGCCAGGCCAGTCGGCGTTGGCGGTCCGTGGCGCGGAGCGCGAGGTCGGGCTGCGCCTCGATCCCGGCGATCGCCCCGAGCCCGGCGGCGACGACGCCGACCGTCGGCCAGGTCCGCGTGCCGCTGACGATCAGCATGACCACCACGAAGACCAGCGCGCTCTGCAGCACGAGGCGGGTGTAGAGCCGGTACTTGTCCGGGCCGGACATCGACCGCCACCACGTGGCGATCCGCCGGACCGGCGCGGGCAACAGCCGCGACCGGGCCGGCGGATCCGCCTGCGCACCGGGTGGGGTGGTGGTGATCATTCCCGGTCGTCCCAGCGGAACCACTTCGTGGCCATGAGGAGAGCGATCACCGTCCATAGCGCCAGTGTCGCAAGTGGGCGGCCGGTCTCGCCGAAGGTGGCGGCGAAGCCGAGCGGCGCGGCGTCGTCGGGCATGCCGGGCGCGATGCCCGCCTGCCCGAGCCGGATGAGGTCCGAGACGGCGGCGAAGGGCGTCCAGTCGGCGACCAGGGCGAGGCGTTCCGGGAGGATCTGCCGGATGTTCGCCATGCCGGCCATCGCCACGATCATCACCGGCATCGAGGTGATCTGGGCCGCCTCGGCGTTCTTGGTCACCGCGCTGGTCGCCAGCGCCAGCAGGGTGAAGATCACCAGGCCGGCGGCGAGCGCGAACACCATGAGCGGCGCGTTCACCGGGAGCGGCCCGCCGGCGCCGTAGACGGCGGCGCACACGATCACCGCGCCGATCAGCGTGAGGCCGATGCCCGGGATGCCGGGGGCGGTGAGGATCTGCAGGTCCGAGGACTCGCCGGTGCGCAGCCGCTTGAGCACGCCCTCGGAGCGGCGCGTGGTGACCATCGACAGCACCGAGTAGTACTGCACGAAGAGCAGCGCGAACACCGCGAAGAACTCGATCGTGGTCGCCACGCCGAGCGGCTTGGGCGCCTGGTCGCCGCGGGCGACGAAGAACAGCAGCAAGGGCGTCCCGACGGGGAACACGGTTCCCATGAACAGCAGCGTCTTGTTACGGCGGAACTGCAGGTACTCGGCGTGCGCGAGGGCGCGCAGCGGGTGCCGGCCGTAGCCGACTCCGGGGCGGGTCTGGGCGGCGGCCGTGGTCATGCTCGTGCTCCGATCGGCTCGGGGTCGGCGGTCGCGTCGTCCTCGCTCGCGATGGCGAGGAACACGGACTCGAGGGAGGGGTGACGGGCCTGCAGCCCGGACAGCGTGAGGCCGCGGTCCGCGGCCCAGTCGAGGAGGATATGGAGGTCGCGCTGGAGGTGATGGGTGCGCAGGGTGATGCGGGCACCGTCGGGCGTCTGGTCCCAGGCGGCCGAGAGGGCGGGCAGGGGCACGGCGGGATCGTCCAGGACGATCTCCGCGGGGTGGCCCTCGACGATCTCGCGCAGCGTGCCGCGCCGGGCGACGGTGCCGTGGTGCATGATCGCGATCCGGTCGGCGAGTGCTTCGGCCTCGTCGAGGTAGTGGGTGGTCAGGACCATCGTGACGCCGTCGCGCTTGAGCTCGGCGAGGAGCTGCCAGGTGGCGCGGCGGCTCTCGGGGTCGAGTCCGGTGGTCGGCTCGTCGAGGAACAGCAGGCGCGGCTGTCCGATGAGGGCGCACGCGAGGTCGACGCGCCGCTGCTCGCCGCCGGACAGCGCGCGCACCCGCACGTCCGCGCGGTCGGTGAGGCGGACGCGCTCGAGGACGGCGTCGGCGGTGGTCGGGTTGCTGCAGGTGCCGCGCCACATCTCCAGCGTCTCGCGGACGGTGAGCTCGGCGGGCAGGCCGCCGGACTGGAGCATGATGCCGGTGAGCGGTCGCACGCCGCGCCGATCCTTGCGGGGGTCCAGGCCGAAGACGGCGAGCTCGCCGCCGCTCGGCTCCGCGAGGCCCTCGAGCAGGTCCAGGGTGGAGGTCTTGCCGGCGCCGTTGGTCCCGAGCAGGGCGAAGACCTCGCCCGCGCGGATGTCGAGGTCGATTCCGCGGACCGCCTCGAAGGCGTCCGCGCCGGAGCCGTAGGTCCGGCGCAGGCCCGTGGCCGTGATGACGGGGTCGACGGTGGCTGTGCTCGCCTCGGGCGCGGTCACGAGCGGTCCCACTTCCGGGTGCCGAGGACCCAGCGCACGGCCAGGTGCAGGGCGACGACGCCGGTGACGATCGCGGCGAGCAGCAGCGGGGGCTGCAGCAGGATCACGATGAGGGCGATGAGGACGACGGTGGCGATGACCACCGCGCCCTCGCGGGCGCGGGTGGGGGCTGGGCCGAGCCGGCAGGAGTCGACGAGGAGGTTGTGGAGCGCCCCTGTCGACGGTGCCCGGGACGGTTGGTGCGGACGATGGGCGGTGTGGAGGTCGTTGGCGTTCATGTGATCAACCCTCGCCCGGTTCGGGCGTCGGCAGTAGTGCGCGCAGTCAGGGGATTCCCGCTGGTTGTCACCGGTTCCCGATGACATCTGTCATGCCGCCGATGTCGACCGGCCCCGTGCGATCATGAATTCGTTACCGAATCTTTTCTCGGTTTTCGTCCGCCGGACGGGGAAGTGCAGCACGCTACGGCAGTGACCGCCACGACGGAACGGGTGGAGCCATCACCCAAGAAGGGGCTGGCCGCCGACCTGGTACCCAAGGACAACCTGCTGTTCCTGTTGTTCGTGGTGCCCAACCTGGTGCTGCTGGCCGTCTTCACCTATCGCCCGCTGATCGACAACGTGCGGCTGAGCTTCCACGAGTGGTCGCTCGCCGGCACGGCGCCCGCGAAGTGGATCGGGCTGGACAACTACCGCGAGTTCTTCACCACCGCGGAGAGCTGGCAGGTCGTCACCGTCACGCTGATCTTCACGGTGAGTGCGGTGGTGTTCTCGATGGTGCTGGGCCTCGCGCTGGCGATGTTGCTGGATCAGAATCTCAAGGGTCGCAACCTGGTCCGGTCCGCGGTGTTCGCGCCGTTCGTGATCTCGGGCGCCGCGATCGGCGCGGCGTTCTACTTCGTGTTCAACCCGCAGTTCGGCGCGGTGGCATCGATCCTCGGCTGGTTCGGGATCGAGAGCCCGGACTTCTACCAGAGTCCCGGCTGGGCACTGTTCCTGGTGACCTTCACCTACATCTGGAAGAACCTGGGCTACACGTTCGTCATCTACCTCGCCGCGCTGCAGGGGCTCAACAAGGACCTCGACGAGGCCGCGGCGATCGACGGGACGCCGGCCTGGCGAAAGTTCTGGCGGGTCACGCTGCCGCAGCTGCGGCCCGCCACCTACTTCCTGTCGATCACGGTGCTGCTCAACAGCCTCCAGGTGTTCGACATCATCAACATCATGTTCCCGGCGGGTGGCCCGCAGAACGGCACGACGACCATGGTGTTCGACATCTACTGGCAGACCTTCCGCAACCAGCGCGCCGGCTACGGCGCGACCATCGCCACGATCATGTTCCTCGTACTGCTGATCGTGACCGTGGTGCAGGTGCGAATGATGGACCGGGGGGACGACGCGTGAGCAGCGTGCTGAAGTCGGGTCCCACGGGCGATCCGAGGATGAAGGTCGTCGGCTACCTCGGCATGCTGGCGACGCTGCTGCTGGTGGCGGTGCCGGTGTACTTCATCGTCATCACCTCGTTCAAGGACCGCGGCGACATCTTCGTCTCGCCCGCCACCTGGTGGCCGCCGACGTGGTATCCGAAGAACTACAGCTATGTCACGCAGGAGATCCCGTATTGGCAGTACCTGCGGAACTCGGCGATCATCACGCTGGTCACGGGAACGATCAAGTTCGTGCTGGGCGTGAGCACGGCGTACGCGCTGGTGTTCCTGCGCTTCCCCTTCAAGAAACTCCTGTTCCTCGTGGTGATCGCGGCGCTGATGGTGCCCAACCAGATCACCGTGATCTCGAACTACGCGCTCATGGCGGACTACCGGAACACCTTCGTGGGCATCATCCTGCCGCTCGCGGGCGTGGCCTTCGGCACCTTCCTCATGCGCAACCACTTCCTCTCCCTGCCCAAGGAGATCGTGGAGGCCGCGCGCATGGACGGTGCCGGCCACCTCCGGCTGCTGTTCCGGGTGATCCTGCCGATCTCGATCCCCACGATGGTCGCCTTCGCGGTGATCACGCTGGTGAACGAGTGGAACGAGTACCTCTGGCCGTTCCTCATGTCGGACAACGCCGCCGTGGCGCCGCTGCCCGTCGGCCTGACCCTGCTGCAGAACACCGAGCAGGGCGTCAACTGGGGGCCGGTCATGGCCGCCACGCTGCTCACCGCTCTGCCCATGCTCGTCGTCTTCCTGATCCTGCAACGACAGATGATCAAGGGCCTCACGTCCGGTGCCGTCAAGGGCTGACCGGGACCACCACCGAATACGAAACACCAAGGGAGAAACTCATGGTCGACTTCACCAGGCGCGGTTTCCTCGCGACCGGACTCGCCGCCACCGCTGCCGTCGCCGCGGCGTGCGCGGGATCCGGTTCCGGCGGCGGCTCGTCGGACTCCGGCGACAGCGGCGGCGACATCACGCTGCGCTTCCTCACCAACCACCCCGGCAGTTCGAAGGCCACCGAGCAGGAGTTGATCGACGCCTTCCAGAAGGCGAACCCCGGCATCAAGGTGGAGATGCTCGATGGCGGCAAGAACTACGAGCAGGTCGCGCAGAAGTTCCAGACCTCGCTCACCGGCGGCACCAAGCCCGATGTGGTCGTGGTCTCCGACGTGACCTGGTTCAACTTCGCGCTCAACAAGCAGATCGCGCCGCTGGACGACCTGTTCGCCGGCGCCGGCCTCAAGCCCGAGGAGTACGTCGACTCGCTGCTGGCCGATACGAAGTTCGACGGCAAGCACTACGCCGTGCCCTACTCCCGCTCGACGCCGCTGTTCTACTACAACAAGGACGTGTGGAAGAAGGCCGGCCTCGAGGACCGCGGCCCGAAGGACTGGGACGAGTTCGTGCAGTGGGCCCCGCGCATCCAGGAGGCCATCGGCGGCGACAAGAAGGCCATCGTGCTCGCCGACTCGGAGAACTACATCGACTGGGTCTTCGAGGGCTGGAACTGGTCGAAGGGCGGCGCCTACTCCAACGGCTGGGACCTGAAGTTCACCACCCCCGAGTCGATCGCCGCGGCGAACCAGCTCAAGGAGGTCATCGGCAAGTGGGGCCGCCTGGTCACCACGCCCGAGAACGACTTCGGCGCCGGCCTCGCCGCCGCAACGATGCAGTCGACGGGCTCGCTCAAGACCATCGCCTCGGCCGCCAAGTTCGAGGTCGGCACGGCCTTCCTGCCGGGACCCGCCGGCAAGTCCTGCCCCACCGGCGGCGCCGGCGTCGCCATCACGGAGGGGATCTCGGCCCAGCGCAAGGCCGCTGCGATGAAGTTCATCGAGTTCCTCACCAATACGGCCAACACGGCGAAGTTCACGCAGGCGACCGGCTACATGCCGGTCCGCAAGGCCGCGGTCGACGAGCCCTCGCTGAAGGAGTTCATCGAGAAGAACCCGAACTTCGGCACCGCGGTCAAGCAGCTCCCGCTGACCCGCGTTCAGGACAACGCGCGCGTCTTCGTGCCGGGTGGCGGCGAGGACATCGGCAAGGCCCTGCAGCAGATCGCGACCGGCGGCGACGCCGCGGCCGTCTTGGGTGCGTTGCAGAAGACCATCCAGGGCAAGATCGACTCGCAGATCAAGCCGAAGCTGCCGAAGTAGATCCGGCGCAGTCGGTTTCGTAGGAACTAGGAGCAACAGGAACACCATGGCAACGGTGCGTTTCGACGGTGCGACCGTCCAGTATCCGGGCGCCGAGCGGCCGTCGGTCAGCTCGCTCGACCTGGACATCGCCGACGGCGAGTTCGTCGTGCTCGTCGGCCCGTCGGGCTGCGGCAAGTCCACCAGCTTGCGGGCCCTCGCGGGCCTGGAGGCCGTCACGGACGGCCACATCCTGATCGACGACGTCGATGTGACGGCGGTGTCGCCGAAGAAGCGCGACGTGGCCATGGTGTTCCAGAACTACGCCCTGTACCCGAACATGACGGTGGCGGGGAACATGGGCTTCGCGCTGCGCAACGCCGGTGTGTCCAAAGAGGACACGGCCAAGCGCGTGGCGGAGGCCGCGGCCATGCTCGAGCTGGAGCCGCTGCTCGACCGGAAGCCCGCGCGGCTCTCCGGCGGGCAGCGTCAGCGCGTGGCCATGGGGCGCGCCATCGTCCGGCATCCCAAGGTGTTCGCCATGGACGAGCCGCTGTCGAACCTCGATGCGCGCCTGCGCGTCTCGACTCGATCACAGATCTCCGCGCTGCAGCGACGGCTCGGCGTCACCACGCTGTACGTGACGCACGATCAGGTGGAGGCCATGACCATGGGCGACCGCGTCGCGGTGCTCAAGGACGGTCTGCTGCAGCAGGTCGCACCCCCGCGTGAGCTCTACGACGACCCGGTCAACACCTTCGTGGCGGGCTTCCTCGGCTCGCCGGGCATGAATCTCCTGACGGTGCCCCGCTCCGACGCCGGAGCTGACCTCGCGGGCGCCGTGGTGCCGGTTCCGCGCACCGTCGAATCCGGTTCGACGGTGACCGTCGGGCTGCGGCCCGAGGGACTCGAGGTGGTCGCGCCCGGCACGCCCGGGGCGGCCGAGGGCACCGTCGCCCTGGTGGAGGAGCTCGGCGCCGAGGCGCTCGTCTACGTGAACGTGAACGTGGACGGGCAGGACAAGCCGGTGGTGGCCCGGGTCGACCGCTCGACGACGCTGCGCGCGGGCGAGGAGGCGGGGCTGCTCCCCGACGCGGAGCAGGCGCTGTTCTTCCACGCGGAGTCGGGGGACCGCCTCCGCTGACCACGGCGGGCGGAACGGGTGCGGATGGCTTCCCGCACCCGATTCACCCGAGCGCACCCGGCATGCCGGGTGCGCTCGCGCACTCAGGGTGCGGATGGCTTCCCGCCCGCCGGGGCAGCGGGACGGTGCGCGCCGCCGGCCGCTCGCGCAGGAACCGCCGACGGTCCGCGGTCGAGAGGTGCAGGCTGAGCATCGTCTCGACCGCCCGGTCCCACGTGTACTGCTCCGCGCAGGCCCGCGCGGTCTCTGCGTAGTCGCCCCGCGCGAGCACGGTGCGGACGGCGGCGGCGAAGGCGGGACCGGTGTCGGCCGCCGGCAGGCCGCAGTCGCCGCGCGCCACCTCGGCCAGTGCGCTGTTGCGGGACACCACGATCGGCGTTCCCGACGCGAGCGCCTCCATCGCGCTGAGGCCGAAGGTCTCGTGCGGGCCGGGGCAGATCGCGACGTCCGCGCACGCCAGGAGGTCCGCCAGCGTGTCGCGATCGGCGAGGTGCCCGGTGAAGGCGACCGACAGTCCCCGTGCCTGCCTGCGGAGTTCGTCCGCCATGGTGCCGTCGCCGGCGATCACGAGGCGGGCCCGGACACCGTCGGCGAGGAGAGCGCGCAGGACCTCGATTCCCCGTCCCGGGTGCTTCTCCATGGACAACCGGCACGACTGCGCGAGGAGGACGTCGGCACCGTCGGACCACGTGGCGCGCGCCGACGGCGTGGCGCGCGAGGGGCGGAAGGTCGCCAGGTCCACGCCGAGCGGGACGGTCTCGACGTTGGGCGCCTGCACGCGCGCGAACTCCTCGCCGGCGAAGGCCGTCGTGCAGACGACGGTGTCGTAGCTGCGGGCCGTGCCCAGGTTCGCGATGTCGGACGCCCAGGTCGCGACGGACGACGGTGCCCCCAGCTCGATCATCCGGTCCAGGCGCTCGTGGCTGATCATGATCGAGCCGATGCCGTGCGCCTTGGCCCACGGGCCCATCCCGCGCAGGGTGAGCCGGTCCGAGACCTCGAGGCTGTCGGCCCCGAGCCGGGGGAGCAGCCGGCGGATCAGGACCGGGCTCGCGGCGCGGTAGCCCTCCACCTTGAAGAACTTCCGGCCGGGAACGGTGATCCGCCGGACGCCGGAGTCGAGCACTTCGTCCGCGTGCTCGCGGCCGGCGACGACGAGGGTGACGGCGTGCCCGCGGGCGACGTAGCCCGCGCCGAGCTGGTCGACGGCGGTGCGCAGTCCGCCCGACCGGGGCCCGTAGAAGTTCGCCAGCTGGACGATGTGCATCGGCTGCATGCCGCCAGGCTGCCCGCGGGGGCGGTCTCGGGGGTGAACGGGCGGAATCGGCTGGACGAACTGTCTGAACTCGTCAGCCGTCGGGAGCAGAATCGAAGGCATGACCGTACGCCTGAACCCCTACATCAGTTTCTCCGACAACGCCCGCGAGGCGCTCGAGTTCTACCGGGACGTCTTCGGTGGCGAGCTCGAGATCTCCACCTTCGAGGGCATGCCGCCCGAGATGCTCCACGATCCCTCCGACGCCACCAAGGTGATGCACGGCTACCTGTCCACTCCCGACGGCTTCTCCCTCATGTGCGCGGACACGCCGACCGGGATGCCGCGGAACGTCGGTGACGACGTCTCCGTCTCCCTGTCCGGGGACGATCTTGCGAAGCTCACCGGCTGGTGGGAGAAGCTCTCCGCGAGCGGCTCCGTGACCGTCCCCTTCGTCAAGGCGCCCTGGGGTGACACCTTCGGCATGTGCGTCGACGGCTTCGGCGTGCACTGGATGGTCAACGCCGCGGCGTCCTGATCCGGCCCGGTGGATGTGGCTTCGCCGGTCGGTCGCTAGACTGACCGGCGCTAGGGCCTCTAGCTCAATTGGCAGAGCAGCGGACTTCGAAATAGGAGCGCTCGGTCGGAAACGGCCGGGATGACACCACTCAAATTCGGGGAACCCTTCGCCGGGAGACCGGCATGGCGATCCCGAGCCAAGCCGAGGGAAACCTCGGAAGGTGTAGAGACTGGACGGGTGGCACCTACAGCGCGTCAGCGCCACGGTGAAGGGACAGTCCAGACCACGAACGCCTCCGGGCGGCGTCGAAAGACGAAGTGGCAGGTTAATCCGTAGGTTGTGGGTTCGAGTCCCACGGGGCCCACCGAGGGATCGAACATGGACGTGCTCGAATTCACGACCGGCGACGACTGGGAGTCGTGGCTCGAGGCGCATCACGCCCAGGCGCCGGAGGCGTGGCTCCGGATCGCGAGGCGGAACTCGAAGCTGCCCGGTCTGACGATCGAGGACGCGCTCGACGGTGCCCTGTGCTTCGGCTGGATCGACGGGCAGCGCAGGTCGAACGACGCCGATTCGTTCCTGCAGCGGTACTCGCCGCGGCGCCGGACCAGCTCCTGGTCGCGGATCAACGTGGAGAAGTTCGAGGCGCTGGAGGCGGCCGGCCGCGTGCGGCCCGCGGGTTTCACGCAGCGGGACGCGGCTCTGGCCGACGGACGCTGGGCGGCCGCGTACGAGTCCCAGCGCACCGCCGAGACCCCGCCCGACCTCGCGGCGGCGCTGGTCCGGGATCCGCAGGCCGCGACCGCGTTCGAGGCGATGAGCCGGTCCGACCGCTACGCGGTGATCCTGGCCGTACTGAAGGCCCGGACACCGCGTCGCCGCGCGGAGCTCATCGCGCGGGCGGTCGCCACCTCACGAATTCGGGCCCTGGACGCCGGAACCGGCTCCGGCGCACCTGTACCGCACCAGGACCCGAATTCCTGAAGTACGTTTCCCCGTCAGCGCTGCGGCCTGCTTCGGTGAGGTGCAGGGCTCAACCGATCGGCTTGCGGGCGACGTAGAAGTAGTTGAACGGGTCCGAGCGGATCTCCTGGACGTCCACCTCGGCCAGGCCGGCCTCCTGCAGCATGCGGACGGCGGTCTGCCGGCCCCACACCGTGCCGAGTCCGGCGCCGCCCGGCGTGGCCAGGGACACCGTCATGCAGTGCAGGAGGCTGATCGTGTACAGGTACGTCGCCCACGGCAGCGTCAGGTTGTTCTCCACGCCGGACTGCGCCTTGATGTCGACCATGAGCAGCGTTCCGCCCGGTCGCAGCGCTGCGGCGATGCCCGCCAGGACGCGGTCCGGGAAGGCCTGGTCGTGGATCGCATCGAACGCGGTGACCACCTCGAAGGCGTCGCTCTCGCCGAGCGCCGAGACGTCCCGGACCTCGAAGGTGGCGTTCGTCAGGCCTCGGGTCGCGGCCTCCGCGCGGGCGGCGTCGATGGCCTCCGGGCTGATGTCGTAGCCGACGAAGCGGCTCGCCGGGTAGGCGGCGGCCAGCAGGTTGACGGCGTGCCCGGACCCGCACCCGATGTCCGCGAGCGCCGCGCCGCGCGTGAGCGACTCGTGCAGGCCCGGCACCGTCGGGACCACGACGGTGAGCAGGCCCGCATCGTGCGTGGTCGCGGACTGGGCGGCCATCATGGCGTGGAACTGCGGGTAGTGCCCGTAGTCGAGCCCGCCGCCGTGCCGGAAGGGTTCGCGCAGAGCGGGTTCCACGCCCGCGAGCATCGTGATCATCTTCATGGTGCGCGCCAGGTTGACGGGGCCGTCGGCAGCCGTGAGGCAGGCCGCACGCTCGCGGGGCAGGCTGTAGCGCCCCGTGTCGGGGTCGTACTCGGCGACCGCGCCGGCGACGACGCCGTCGAGCCACTCGCGCAGGTACCGCTCGTCCACCCCGGCCGCCGCGGCCAGCGTCGCGGTGTCGGCCGGGCCGACGGTGCCGAGGACATCGAGCAGGCCGAGCTCGTCCCCGATCGCGAGGAGGAGGGCGAGCGCGGCATCGTCGAGCACCCCGACCATGCGCTTCTGGAACGCTCTGGCCGCGTCCTTGTCGAAGGCGGGGCCGGTGGTCGTCGTCTCGTCACCCATTCCGCCGACGCTAGCGGCTCCGCCCGGGCGGACGTGTGGTCTTCCGGTTCTTCCTCCGCCGTACCGCGCGACCGCGAACCGAACCGACGCGGCGATCGGCGGACGCGGCGGAATGCCGGCCGGCCGCGGGCCTGGATCTGCCGGCGTGATCGGCGGTATCGATGCTCTGACCTGGCGATTTGGGAACTGGGTGGGATGTGCCATAAGCTATCCCAGCTCCCAACGGAACACGGAAGCGGTGCGGAGAGCGGCTTCAAGTCGCCCGAAGCGAGCCCCCTTCGTTTAGTGGCCTAGGACGCCGCCCTTTCAAGGCGGTAGCGCGGGTTCGAATCCCGTAGGGGGTACGTCGCAAGACGCAAAATTGCATATGGCCCTGTGGCGCAGTTGGTTAGCGCGCCGCCCTGTCACGGCGGAGGTCGCGGGTTCGAGTCCCGTCAGGGTCGCCATCCGAGTTCGGAAGAACTCGGCGGTGACGGTTTTACCGGCACGGCCAGGTAGCTCAGTTGGTACGAGCGACCGCCTGAAAAGCGGTAGGTCGCCGGTTCGATCCCGGCTCTGGCCACAAGCAAAACCCCCTGTTCGCAGGGGGTTTTCTTGTGTCCGGACCGGGTGCGCCGCCGCCCGGGCGTAACGTCGGCGATCTCATTGCCGAACCGAACTACAGGAGGGCGCCGTCCGGCGCGCGAGAGTGGTTCAGGGGTGGACATGATCAGATCGGCAGGAATCGTGGCGGTCGTCGTCGCGGCGACGGTCCTCACCGCGTGCGGCGGAGGCCGGCCCGCGAACTCGGGCGAGGCACCGTCGCCCCTGACGGACTCCGCGTCCGCCGGGCTGGGCGGCACCGTCGCCGCGACCGGAACCGGAGGCGCTGGGGCAGCGGACCCGGCCGGCGGCGGATCCGGTGGTGGTGGCGGCGCGGGCAGCGGCTCGGCCGCGCCGGTGACGGCGGGCGGGGGAGCATGCGTGGACCTGTCGTCGCCCGCGGTCGCCCAGGCCGTGGCCGGCCTACCGCGTTTCCGCGGCATCGGCTACCGGGCGACCCGTGGCACGGATGCGAAGCTCGGCTCGTGCCCCGCTCTGCTGTGGGTGCACGCGGACCTCGAGGGCGGCACGGGCAGCTCGCCCGAGTGGGACCTGTTCTTCGACCGGAAGGGCTACCTCGGCACCGCGACGGACAGGTACACCAGCTTCACCGGATTCTTCGGCAGCACCGACACGTCGGTGGCGCTCCAGTACCGCTGGCTCAACCCGGGCGACGCCACGGCCGGACCGTCGGGCGGACCCGTGATCGTCACGTACACGCTGTCCGGGCGCACGGTGACGCCCGACAAGGCGGTCCCGTCCCAGGTCTTCGACGGTGGCGCCACGACGACCACCACGTCCACCTCCGCTGCTCCGACGGCGCCGCCCGCGCCGGTCTCGCACTGTTCCGAAGCGACGCCCGAGACCCTGCGCACGAACGCCGAGATGAACTGGGGTGCACAGATCGTGAAGCCCTTCACCGTCGACGCGATCGTGTGCGTCGACGAGTGGGCGACCGCTCGTATCCCTGCCCGCGAGGCGTACCCGCAGAACGCCCGGCTGCTGTTCCACTACACGGGCGGCGGCTGGAGCGGCGTGGCGTTCGGCGGCGGCATCTCGTGCACCGACAAGGGGGTGCCGGCGGCCACGGCGGCCCGGCTCGGCTGCTGACCGGGGCCGGTCCCGAATCCTCGGTCAGTCGAACTCGACTTCCAGCTCGTCCGCGCGGGGGAGTGATTGGCAGGCGAGGCGGACGCCGTTGCGCAGCTCGTGGTCGTCGAGGGTGTCGTTGACCAGCATGTGCACCTCGCCGCGGCGCAGCGTGAAGACGCAGCCGCCGCAGTTGCCCTCGCGGCAGACGTAGGGCGCGTCCAGTCCCCGGTCGAGCAGGGTGTCGAGCAGGACCTGCTCGCGCGGCCAGGCGACGGTGGTGGTCGCACCGTTGAGATCGACGACCACCGTCGCGGCACCGTCCGACGATGCCCCGCCGGTCGGCGCGGCGGCCGCCCCGGTGCCGACCGCGAAGGGATCTCCGGCCAGCGACGCGAAGGCCTCCCGATGGATGCGCGCACCGTCGATTCCGGCGAGGGCGGCGGCCTCGGTGGCGGCGTCCATGAAACCCGCGGGTCCGCACAGGTAGGCGGACGTCGCGGCCGTCGGCGCCGGCAGCAGCGGCGCGAGCCCGGCCGCGGTGGGGAGTCCTCGTTCGGACTCCAGCCAGTGGGCGACCGTCAACCGATCGCCGTGCGTCTCCTGCAGTTCTGCGAGCGCGGAGGCGAAGATGATCGACGACCGATCACGGTTGGCGTAGACGAGTGTCACGGGCATCGTGGACGCGGTCAGCGTGTCCCGGAGGATCGACATCACGGGGGTGATCCCGCTTCCGGCGGCGGCGAGGACGAGGAGGTCGGGGTCGTCGCGCACGGTGAAACGCCCACCGGGTGCCAGGGATTCGACGATCATCCCCTGTTTCGCGTTGTCGCACAGCCAGTTCGAGGCATAGCCCCCCGCGGTCCGTTTGACGGTGACCTTGAGGTGATCGTCGAGTCCGGGGGGGCTCGAGAGCGAGTAGCAACGCGGCGCCCACCGTGTGCCGTCCTCCGGCGTGCCCGGGACGCGCAGGGTGAGGAACTGCCCGGGGGTGTGATCGAGGCGTCCCTCGGCGGGATGCGCGAAGACGAGGGAGACCGCGTCGGGGGTCTCTTCGATCACGTCGATGATCTCGAGCGGATGCGACTGTGCGGTCGCCGGCGATTCCACGGTGTTCTGCTCCTTCGTCGGGTTCCCGGACGCTACATCGCTAATTGTGCCATTGACAACTGGCGCGATTGCTGGTGGTGTGTATGCCATGCGAACAACGACTCCGGCGCCGCCGGTCCCGTCGGCCTCGACCCTGCGATCCGACGCCGCGGCGTTCCTCACCCGCTACGGACTCGGCGTCACCAGTGGCCTGATCCCTATGAACGCGATCGGCATCCGGATCGCGAGGGGCCTCGTCGCGTCGATCATGGGCGCGCTCGGGTCCACCCCCGGCGGTACGACGGTGACCGCCGTTCGGACCCCGGTACCCGGGGAGTGGGTGCTCGGGCCGGGCGTCACCTACGGCCGGCGCGCGGTCTACTACGTGCACGGCAGCGCCTACGCGATCTGCTCGGCGCGCACGCACCGGAGCCTCGCCGCGCGGCTGTCCGCGGTCACCGGGCTGCCGGTGTTCGTCGTGGACTACCGCCTCGCGCCCGAGCATCGCTTCCCGGCCGCCGCAGGTGATGTCGCGGCCGGCTTCGACTGGCTGCTCACCCAGGGATACGCGGCCGACGACCTGATCATCGCGGGCGACTCCGCCGGCGGACACCTGATCGGCGACCTGTTGCTGCACCGCGCCGACACCGAACAGGCGCAGCCGGCCGCCGCCGTCCTCTTCTCGCCGCTCATCGACCTCACCTTCACGCTCGCCGCCCAGCAGGAGCGCGTCCGGCGCGACCCCGCCATTTCCGCAGCCGCGGCCACGCGCCTCGTCGACCTCTACACCGCCGGAACAGATCCGGCGCACCCGCGGCTGCGACTGGACTTCCGGCACGCGGATCGGCTCCCGCCCTTCCTGATCCAGGCCGGCGGTGCCGAGATGCTGTCCGCCGACGCCCGTCACCTCGATGAACAGCTGCGCGCGCACGGCGGCGTCAGCACGCTCGAGATCTGGCCGGGTCTCATGCACGTCTTCCAGGCGTTGCCCCGGCTCGCCCCGGAGGCCGACGCCGCGCTCCTGCGGGTGCGCGACTTCCTCGCCGCGCTCGACACCGTTGCGGCTCATACTGATTCGGAGGCCTCCTGATGTTCGGTATCGACCGACTGCTGCGCCACCTCGTCCGCGACCCGATCACGTCCGGCGCCAAGGCCGTCGTCACCGGCGCCGGCAGCGGCATCGGCCGCTCCTTCGCGCTGGAACTCGCCCGTCGTGGCGGCGAGATCGTCTGTGCCGACATCGACCCCGTCCGCGCGAAGGACACCGTCGCACTCATCGAGGCCGGGGGTGGGACCGCGCACGCCGCCACCGTCGACGTTGCCGACCGGGCCGCCGTCGAGACCTTGGCGGCGTTCGCGCGCACCGTCTTCGACGGTCCGCCCACCCTGGTGATCAACAACGCGGGAGTAGGCATCGGCGGCCGCTCCGTGGGCGACATCGGTATCGACGACTGGAATTGGGCTCTCGGTATCAACCTCTGGGGCGTGGTGCACGGCTGTGAGCTGTTCGCGCCGATGCTCCGCGAGGCCGGACGCGGCGGCATCATCAACGTCGCCTCCGCCGCCGGCTTCGCGGCCGCGCCGTCGATGGGGCCGTACAACGTCTCGAAGGCCGGCGTGATGTCGCTGTCCGAGACGCTCGCCGCCGAGCTCGCCGGGACCGGCGTCAACGTGACGGTGCTGTGCCCCACCTTCGTCAAGACCAACGTCGCCCGGGACGGCCGGATCACCGACGGCAGCAAGAACCTCGCCGGAACCCTCATGAAGCTCACCGGGATCTCGCCCGACGGCGTCGCCGCGCAGACCCTCGATGCGCTCGACCTCGGCCGGCTCTACGTGGTGCCGCAGCTCGACGCGAACGTCATCTGGCACCTCAAGCGCCACTTCCCGACGCCCTACGTGCGGGGTCTCGGTCTGCTCACCCGGCTCCTGCCCTCGTCCTGACCGGACGCACTTCTCCGCCACCCCGAAAGGAACACCTCATGGCCATGGATCTGGACAACATGCTGCAGATGATCAAGGACCGGCAGTGGGCCCTCGTCGACATCGACTGGGACGCACCGGGCGCCGAGCTCATCGACCCGGAGCTGCACGCGAAGCTCAAGCCCTTCCTCTCGGATCTGATGTGGATCGAGAACGTGGGCGCCCGCGGCTTCGCGGCCATGGCGCGCAAGGCTCCGACCCCGACCCTCAAGAGCATCTACGAGCACTTCCACGCCGAGGAGCAGAAGCACGCCAACGCCGAGCTCGCCCTCATGCGGCGCTGGGGGATGCTCGAGGACGACGAGATCCCGTCGCCGAACGTCAACGTGCAGCTCGTGATCAACTGGCTCGACCGGTACTCCGACGGCATGTCGCTCTCCTTCCTCGGCACCGTCATCCCCATGCTCGAGGTCGCGCTCGACGGCGCCCTGATCAAGTTCATCACCGACGAGGTGAAGGACCCGATCGCGCAGGAGGTGTTCAAGCGCATCAACGCCGACGAGTCCCGGCACCTGGCCGTCGATTTCGAGGTCATGGACATGCTGGGCCACGCCGACCTGCGCAAGCGGACCATCGACTTCGTCGGCGGCTGGATCAAGCCCTCGCTGCTCATCGGCTTCCTCAGCTACGTCCCGCTGCTGAACAAGATGCGCGACAACATCGTCGAGATGGGCGTCGACGAGGAACGGCTGTACGGGGCGATGAAGCGCTACCGCGCCGCCGGCGAGCGCAGCGAGTACATCCAGCGGCTCCCGATGTTCCGCATGGTGGCCTGGCACGGCAGCCGGGTGGTCGACCGCGGCAACAAGCTCTACCACGTGCCTGCGGACGCGCTGGTCAAGGCCACGTCGCTGATCCCCTTCCCCCTGGTGCACCGCACGCCCACGTGGTCGCAGGAACTGACCTACGAGCCCACCGCCTGACGAGGACATCTCAGCCATGACTCACTCCGTAGCCATCATCGGCGCCGGCTTCGCCGGCATCGGCGCCGCCATCCGACTCCAGGACAAGGGGATCGACGACTACGTCGTCTTCGAGCGCGATACCCGCGTGGGCGGCACCTGGCGCGACAACACCTACCCGGGTGCGGCGTGCGACATCCCGTCGCGCCTCTACTCCTACAGCTTCGCCCCGAACCCCGACTGGTCCCACACCTATTCCGGCAGTGCCGAGATCCTCACCTACATCGACCGCATGGTCGAATCCTCCGGCGTCGCACCGCGCATCCGGTTCGAGCACACCGTGACCGGCGTGGTCTACGACGCCGCCGCGGGGGAGTGGACGATCTCGTTCTCCGGCCGCGAACCCGAGCGGGCGCGCGCCGTGATCATCGCCTCCGGGCCCCTCGCGAACTGCTCCTTCCCCGCGATCCGCGGCATCGAGGACTACGAGGGCCACAAGATCCACAGCGCCCGCTGGGACCACGACTACGACTTCACCGGTAAGAAGGTGGCCGTCGTCGGCACGGGTGCCAGTGGCGTGCAGATCGTGCCCGAGCTGGTGAAGCAGGCCGCGTCCGTGAAGGTCTTCCAGCGCACGCCCGGCTGGGTGCTGCCTCGGATCAACACGGAGACGGGTGAATTCACCAAGTCGATCTACCGGAGGATCCCCGGCGCGCAGCAGCTCGCCCGCGCACTCTGGTTCTGGGGCCACGAATCGGTCGCGCTCGGCGTCGTCTGGAACACCCCGCTCACGCGGGTCGTCGAGGCCGTCAGCAAGCTGCACCTGTGGCTGCAGGTGCGCGATCCCTGGCTGCGCCGCCAGCTCACCCCCGACTTCGCCGCGGGCTGCAAGCGGCTCCTCATGACCAGCGACTACTACCCGGCCCTGCAGAGGGATAACTGCACGCTGGTCACCTGGCCGATCGCCCGGATCTCACCGCAGGGGATCCGCACCGTCGAGGGCGTGGAGCACCGCTTCGACTGCATCGTCTTCGCCACCGGCTTCGACGTCTCCAAGACCGGATCGCCCATCCCCGTCACCGGTCTCGACGGTCGCGTCCTGGCCGACGAGTGGAGTGGTGGCGCGTACGCGTACCGCAGCGTCGCCGTCTCGGGCTACCCGAACCTGTACGTCACCTTCGGCCCCAACTCGGGCCCCGGGCACAGTTCGGCGCTGGTCTACATGGAGGCGCAGATCGACTACATCACCGACGCGATCGGGCAGCTCCTGCGGGGCGGGTGGAAGGCGCTCGACGTGCGCGCCGACGTCCAGGAGGAGTACAACCGCGACATCCAGCGTCGGCTCACCTCGACCACGTGGAACTCGGGGTGCAGCAGTTGGTACCTGACCGACGACGGTTTCAACGCCACCATGTACCCGGGCTTCGCCTCGCAGTACGTGGGCCAGCTGCGCACCGTCGACCTGCAGGACTACCGGATCCTCGTGCACGAGGAGGCGAGCAGCGCGGCGGCGGCCGGATAGCATGCCGGGCATGACCGAATACCGGATCGACGATCTGGCCCGCGTGTCCGGGACCACGACGCGCAACATCCGGGGCTACCAGGAGCGCGGGCTGCTGCCCAAACCCCTGCGCCGCGGCCGCGTCGCGATCTACACCGAGAAGCACGTGCGGAACCTGTTGGCGATCAACAAGTTGCTGAGCAAGGGCTTCACGCTCGGACACATCGCGACCTTCCTCACCAACCCCGGGGCCCGCATCGGCGACGCGCTGGACCTCGCCGAGATCATCGACGAACCGTGGGCGAGCCCGCGCCGCCCCGTCCTGGACCGCGAGGAGTTGCAGGCGCGACTCGGGCCGCTCGACGATGCCGCAGTCGCCTCGCTGCTCGACGCGGGCGTGCTCTCCGAGACGGACGAGCCGGGGCGGTACGAGGCGGCCGACGCGCACATCGTGGGCAACCTCGCGCGGCTCGTGGGCAAGGGCATGGACCTGGCGGTGCTCGTCGATGTGCACCGGCGGTTCACCGCGAAGATGGCGGAGGTGGCCGAGATCCTCATCGGCGCCGCGCACGACGAGGTCGACCGGGTCCGCGGTCCCGGGTGGCTACCCTCCTCGGACGAGGAGATGGCGTGGGCCGTGGGTCTCATCGGCGCCATGCGCCGTGCGGGTACCGAGAACGCCCACGCCGCCCTCGACCGGGCGCTCGACGGCGCGCTCGATCAGGCGTTGCAGGTGCACCGGGTCGCGTCGGAGAACCGGGCCGAGGCGGGCCGCGCCGCGGAGCCCGGCGGCGCCTGACGGTTCGTGCTCGCCGGGGTGCGGTCAGTACCGGGCGGCCGTCTCCACCTCGTCGGCCTCGGCCTCGAGGACCTCGATGTCGACGGGGCCACCGTCGTCCTTCCCGGTGAGCAGCGAGGCGATCGCGCCCAGGAGGCACACCACGGCGGCGAAGCTGAACGCGAGCTCCAGGCCCGACCGGAAGGGCTCGGAGATGAGGTGCGGGAAGAACTGCAGGCCCGTGAGGTGCTGCGACTGCTCCGCGGTGAGGTGCAGTTGCGACAGATGCGGGCCGAGGAGCTCCTGCACGGGGTTGTAGCCGAGGAACGCCGCGAACAGCACGGCGACCGGCGGGAGCGCCGCGATCTCCGAGGCGTACTGGGCGGGAACGCCGTTCGCCTGCAGCCCCGTCGACATGGCGCCCGGGAGGGAGCCGGACAGGCCGGCGATCATCAGCGAGAAGAACAGGCCGATCGAGAGCACCATCGCGGAGTTCTGGAAGGTCGTCATCATGCCCGAGCCCGAGCCGCGGGACGTGGCGGGCAGTGAGTTCATCACCACCGCGCGGTTGGGGGAGCCGAACATGCCCATGCCGACGCCGTTGACGAACAGGATCACGGCGAACGCCCAGTAGGCGAAGTCGACCGGGAGCGCGATCAGGGCGAGGAAGGTGAGTGCGGTGATGACCAGGCCCGCGGAGCTCAACGCGCGGCCGCCGATCCGGTCCGACAGGGCCCCGGAGACCGGCGCGGAGAGCAGGAAGCCGACGGTCATCGGCACCATGTAGATGCCGGCCCAGAGCGGGGTCTGGGTGTAGTCGTAGCCGTGCTGCGGCAGCCAGATGCCCTGCAGCCAGATGATGAGCATGAACTGCAGTCCGCCGCGCCCCAGCGAGCCGCAGAGGTTCGCGACATTGCCCCACACGAACGCCCGGTTCCGGAACAGGTGCAGGTCGAACAGCGGCGACGCGACGCGCAGCTCGATGACGCAGAACACCGCCAGGACCGCCAGCCCGCCCAGCAGGCAGGACAGCACGAACGGCGAGGTCCAGCCCATCGCGTGGCCGCCGTACGGCTGGATGCCGTACGTGATGCCGACCAGCACGGCGATGAGGCCGATCGCGAAGGTGAGGTTGCCCCACCAGTCCATGGTCGCGGGCACGCGTGTTCCGCGGTCCTCGAGCTTGAGGTAGGCCCAGACGGTGCCGAGCACGCCGAAGGGCACCGACACCAGGAAGATCAGGTGCCAGTTGATCGGCGCGAGGACGCCGCCGATGATGAGGCCGAGGAACGAGCCGGCGATCGCGGCGACGCTGTTGATGCCGAGCGCCAGGCCGCGCTGGTCGGGCGGGAACGCGTCGGTGAGGATCGCCGAGCTGTTCGCCATGAGGAACGCGCCGCCGATGCCCTGCACGACGCGCCAGCCGATGAGCCACAGCGCCGCGGCGTGCCCGTCGAACCACGTGACCGCCAGGAAGATCGACGAGATCGAGAAGATCAGGAAGCCCATGTTGTACATCCGGGCGCGCCCGAACATGTCGCCGAGCCGGCCGAACGCGACCACGAGCACCGCCGTCACCACGAGGAAGCCCATCATCATCCACAGCAGGTAGCTGGTGTTGCCCGGCTCCAGGGGGTTGAGGTGGATGCCCTTGAAGATGTCCGGCAGTGCGATGAGGACGATCGAGCTGTTGATCGTGGCGATCAACATGCCCAGCGTCGTGTTGGACAGGGCGATCCACTTGTAGGCCACCGGCGAGATCCTTTGGTTAGAAGAGCTTATCTAACCTAAGTGTAGGCCCGAAGCGGTCAGCTCTTCCACTCGATGCGCTCGACCTGCTCCGGCGGCCAGGGAGCGGGCGCGTCGAAGGGCTCGCCCGGCAGCGCGATCACCGAGACCGCCGAGGCGGGCTTGGCGGCGGGCGCACCGTCGGCGTCGAGGAGGTGGAGCCACTGCCGGTAGCCCGCGTCGTCGCGCACGGACCGCACCTGCACGCTCGACCCCAGGGGGATCGGCGCGAGGTACTCGATGACCGCCCGGTGCGGCGCCGCGAGCAGCGGGTCGCCGTTCAGGTCGTCCTCGACCAGCTGCAGGTAGGCGGCGTTGTTGAGGTGCTGGTACGGATCGAAATCGGTGGCCCGCAGCCGGACGGTGCGATCGGCGGGCGAGGGCGCCGGCGGCGTCGTGGTGTTCAGCGCCTTCCAGCGCAGGCGCGTCTCGGACACGTACCGCTGCAGGTACTCCATGCCGCCGTCGGAGATGTGCGTCGGCATGCCGGACTCCGCGCTGAACCGGATCCAGAAGGCCTCCGTCTCCACGTGGCCGCCGGCGCTGCCGCGCAGCGTGATCCGCATGTTGCACCACCGCGAGCTGGTCGACTCGCACCAGCGCAGCAGCGTCACGTCCGACGGCCAGTGCAGCGGCTCGAGCACGTCGATGATCGACCGGCGCACCAGCCAGTACGGGTCGGTCGCGTCGAAGCCGCGGTGGAACATCTCGTCGTTCGCCATGTCCTGCAGGTAGCGGGCGATCCCGTCGAGCCGGACCCGCCGCTCGGGGTCCACATCGCCCGTGCGCACCGGCCACGTCCGCTCGAACGACGGTCCGGGCGGGGCGGCCTGCAGGAATTCGTAGTCCGACGGGGTCGCTGCTGGCTCTCTCACGCGCCCGACCCTAATGGGTGTTGATCGGTTGAACCGCACTCCGCTGCGAGGCGGATGCGCGGACACTGGTCATCGAGTTGCCGGTCCGGTGAGCACTACCCGAC
>NZ_JBEXNL010000026.1:0-54869 GCF_040611135.1 Tsukamurella sp. NPDC003166 | reverse complement strand
GAACCCACGCTCACATCCGTTCGTGTGGGTCAAAACCGCGGAGGACATCCTCGCCAAGATCGACCGGAAGAAGACTTCAGCCACGCGCCACTAGCACGATCAGCCCGGCGGTGCGAGAGTCGAGGACGTGACCAACGGATCAGCCCTCCTCGACTTCGACCGCTGCTACCGGGCGATCGCCGGCCGGGACGCACGGTTCGACGGGCAGTTCTACACCGCCGTCGCTACTACCGGCATCTACTGCCGGCCGTCCTGCCCCGCCACGACCCCGAAGCCCCAGAACGTGAGCTTCCACCTCACGGCCGCCGCCGCCCAGGCCGCCGGGTACCGGGCGTGCCGACGGTGCCTCCCCGACGCCGTGCCCGGCTCGCCCCGGTGGAACCTCGAATCCGACCTCGCGGCGCGGGCCATGCGCCTCATCGCCGACGGCGTCGTCGACCGCGACGGGGTCCCCGGCCTCGCGGAACGGCTCGGGTACAGCGCGCGGCAGCTCACCCGCGTGCTCACCGCGGAGCTCGGCGCCGGTCCCCTCGCCCTGGCCCGCGCCCACCGCGCCACCACGGCCCGGATCCTCATCACGAGCACCTCGATGCCCTTCTCGGACATCGCCTACGCCGCGGGCTTCACCTCCATCCGGCAGTTCAACGACACCGTGCGCGAGGTCTTCGCCCGCACACCTTCTGAACTGCGCGCCCGGCGGAGCCCCGACCGCGCCGGCGCCACCGGCGAACTGACCCTCCGTCTCGCGCTGCGCGGACCCTACGCCACCGGGTGGGTGCGGTGGTTCCTCACCGCGCACGCCGTCGCGGGCCTCGAGCACGCCGACGGTGACCGCTACACCCGCGTCCTGAACCTGCCGGGCGGCAACGGGATCGCCACCGTCGACCTGAGTACCGCGGCAGACGGGTACGTCCGTGCCACCCTGTCGCTCGCCACGATGAGCGACCTCGGCGCGGCGGTCGCCCGGCTGCGCCACCTGCTCGACCTGGACGCGGATCCGCTGGCCGTGGACGAGGCGCTGGGCGCCGATCCACGACTCGCGCCCCTTGTCGCAGCGACGCCGGGCATCCGGTTGTTCGGCTGCGTGGACCCGGCGGAACTGCTGCTGCGCACCATGATCGGGCAGCAGATCTCCATCGCCGCGGCGGCCACCCATCAGGCGCGGCTGGTCGACGCGCTGGGCGCGGAGGTGGACGACCCCGCGGGCCGGGTCACGCGGGCCTTCCCCACCCCGGCGGTCGTCGCCGAACGCGGGGGCGAGGTGCTCACCGGACCGAGAGCGCGGATCGCCGCAGTCCTCGGCGTCGCCGCGCAACTCGCCGACGGACGACTCCGACTGCACCCCGGTATGACCCGCGCCGAGGCCCGCACGGAACTGCTCCGGCTCACGGGGGTCGGCCCGTGGACCGCCGACTACGTCGCGATGCGCCTGCTCGCCGACCCCGACACGCTGCTCGCGTCCGATCTCGTCGTCGCCAAGGGCGCGAAGTACCTCGAGCTCGACATCACCACGAATCGCTGGAGCCCCTGGGGCAGCTACGTCTCGCTGCACCTGTGGAACCACGCCCTCACCACCGACCGGAGGATCACCCCGTGACCGCATACAGCACGACCGCCGCGACCCCCATCGGGCCGTTCACCGCCGTCGTCGACGCCGACGGTGCCGTGCTCGCCTCCGGCTGGACCGCCGACCTGTCCGCCCTCCTGCCGGTGATCCACTCCGCGCTGCGGCCCACCGCCGTCGACGAGCGCGCCGACCTCGGCGCGGTCACGCGCGCCGTCGCGGCCTTCCACGCCGGCGAGGTGACCGCGATCGATGACATCGTCGTCCGCCAGCGCTCCGGCGCGTTCGTCGAGCACGCCTGGGACGTACTGCGCACCGTCGAACCCGGAAGGCCCGTGACCTACACGGAGTACGCCGATCTGTCCGGGCGGCCCGCGGCTGTGCGGGCCGCGGCGATGGCCTGCGCCCGCAACGCCGCCGCGCTGTTCGTGCCCTGCCATCGGGTCCTGCGCCTGGACGGCTCCCTCGGCGGCTTCCGGTGGGGACTCGCCGTCAAGGAGTGGCTGTTGTCGCACGAGGCACATACGATCTCGTCGTGAGCGAAGAGACGACGAATCCGCCGACCACGCGGACACGCGGTGAGGTGTACGGGGCCGCGGGCACCTGGCTGGCGCTGTGGAGCCTGCGGCTCATCGCGATCGCGGCGATGTTGTACGTGCTGACCTGGATCATCGCCGAGTTCTGGACGATCCTGCTGCCCGTGCTGCTGGCGATCCTGCTGTGCACCGTGCTGTGGCCGCCCGTGCGCTGGCTGCGCGGCAAGGGCCTGCCGCCCGCGCTCGCCACCGCGCTCGTCCTGCTGCTCTCCCTGGGGCTCCTCGGCGGCGTCATCGGAGCCATCGCGCCGTCCATCGGCGGCCAGTCCAAGGAGATCGCCGACCGCGCCGTCGAGGGCGTCGGCAAGGTGCAGAAGTGGGCGCAGGGCCCGCCGCTGAACCTGCAGGACGAGCAGATCAGCAAGTTCGTCACGTCGATCACCAAGAAGCTGCAGGAGAGCGCCGAGACCATCGCGTCGGGCGTCTTCACGGGCGTCAGCGCCGCCGGCTCCTTCGTGGTGGCGATCGTCATGGTCGCGATGCTGACCTTCTTCTTCCTCAAGGACGGCGACAAGTTCATGCCGTGGCTGCGGCGCCACTCCGGCACGCCCGTCTCGGAGCACTTCGCCGAACTGCTCAGCCGCATCTGGACCACCCTGGGCGGCTTCATCCGCACGCAGGCGCTGGTGAGCTTCATCGACGCCCTGTTCATCGGCCTCGGCCTGGTGATCCTGCAGGTGCCGCTCGCCGGCGCGCTCGCGGTGATCACCTTCCTCGGCGGCTTCGTTCCGATCGTCGGTGCGTTCGTCGCGGGCGCGCTCGCCGTCATCGTCGCGCTCGTCACCAACGGCTTCGGCACCGCGCTGGCCGTGTTGGCCGTGGTCATCGCGGTCCAGCAGCTCGAGGGCAACGTGCTCTCGCCGATCCTGCAGTCCCGCTCGATGCAGTTGCACCCCGCGATCGTGCTGCTCGCGATCGCCTTCGGCAGCACGCAGTTCGGCATCATCGGCGCGTTCCTGGCGGTCCCGGTCGCGGCCGCCATCGCGGTGCTGTTCCGCTACCTCGGCGAACTGGTCGACGAGAAGACCGGTGAGACGCCTCCCCCCGACGATGAGCCGGCCAAGCCGAGTCTCTGGGACCGGCTCCGGCGCAAACCCGCACCCGAGCCCGCCGACGGGGCGCCCGCCGACGCCGCCTGACGAAACCTGTCAGGGGGTTCGTCCATGCTGTCGGCATGGACCTCTCGCACCTGATCGTCGCGCTGCTGGCGCTGGTGGTCGGCGTCGCCGCCGGGGTGATCCTCGCCAGGGTCGTGCCCGTCCGGCCCACGTCGCCCGACGGTGCCGCCCCCGGCCCGGACGCCGTCGCCGGGCCGGTCAACGCGCTGTTGGCGCCGCTGCGGCAGACCCTCGACGCGCTGGGGCACGAGTTCGCCGTCGCCGAGCGCAGCCGGGTCGCCGCGTTCGCCGGGCTGCGCGAGCAGATCGGCACCGTCGCCCGCACGAGCGAGGCGCTGCGCGCCGAGACCGCGACCCTGCGCTCGGCGATGAAGTCGTCCACCGTGCGCGGCCGGTGGGGTGAGCTCCAGCTCGAGCGGGTCGTCGAGCTGGCGGGGCTCAGCAGGCACTGCGACTTCTCCACGCAGTACGGGGCCGCCGTGGGCGAGTCCCGCGTCCGGCCGGATCTCGTGGTGCACCTGGCCGGCGGCCGGAATCTGGCGGTGGACGCGAAGGTGCCGCTCGACGCGTACCTCCAGCTGCTCGAGGCGCCGCCGTCGGAGCACGCGGCCCTCCTGTCCGACCACGCTCGCCGGTTCCGCTCCCATGTGGTGCAGCTGGCGGGCAAGCGGTACTGGGAAGCGGTCGGCTCCCCGGAGCTCGTGGTGATGTTCGTGCCGGCGGAGGCCTTCCTCGACGCGGCACTGCAGGCCGACCCCGACCTCTTGGAGTTCGCCCTCGATCGGAATGTGGTGCTCGCCACACCCACCACGCTGGTCGCGATGCTCCGGGCGGTCGCGCTCGCCTGGCGCCAGCACGCGCTCGGCGAGGACGCCGGACGGATCCAAGCACTCGGTCGGGAGCTGAACGAGCGATTCGACGTGTTGAACAGTCACTTCTCCACGCTCGGGTCCGCCCTGGGCAGAACGGTCGAGGCGTTCAACGCCACCGTCGGGTCGTACAACGCTCGCGTCGGCGTCACGGCGCGGCGGCTGTCCGATCTGGCGTCCATGCCGGACGGTGCGCGCGAGGAGCCACTGGAGCTCACGCTCACGCCGCGAGCCGTCCCCACCGGGTCGGATTCTCGGTTCTCACAGCCTTAACCGGTACGGTTCACCTGTGTCGAAGTTCCAACCGTCCCGCTCGCAGGTGCCGGTCGACGAGCGGTCCGTGCTCGCGACCGTCCCCGGCCTGCCCTGGTGGGGTGCTGTCCTGACCCTGCTGGTGTTCACCGGAGTCGGTGCCGTCGCGGCGGGCGAGTACACGGGGAGCAACGCCGGTGTCCTCGCGATGGCGGTCGGTGCGATCGTCGCCGTGCTCGCCGTGCGTCATCGCGCGCTGTTCACCGCGATCGTGCAACCACCGCTGGTGATCGCCGCCGCGATCCCGGTGTACAAGTGGTTCTCCCTCCCCAGCCCCCGCAGCACCAGCAAGATCCTCACGGATGTGCTCTTCCCACTCATCTCACTCTTCCCGTGGATGTTCTGGATCTCGGTGGTCGTGATCGCGATCGGCGGCGCCCGGTTCATGCTGTACCGGCGGCTCACCGCTACCGCACGCAGCGTGCAGCGGGCCGGTTCGACGAGCGGTGCGAAGTCCGGCGCGAAGCAGACGTCGTCGACCGCCAAGACCGGCGGCGCCGCGGCGAAGTCCGGCACCACCTCGAAGTCCGGTGCCGCGAAGAAGCGGGCCGAATCCTCCGGCCCTGCCCTCGGCGAACGACTCCGTGCCGCGTTCACCCGCATGCGTCCCGGCCCGGCCGCCGCCCCCGCAGTGGCGGGCTCGGTGGCAGCGGCGGGCGGTGCGGCACTCGTCGCCGAGGGCGCGGCGCGGTCCGAGCGCCATCAGAGCGGCTCGTCGCACCGGTCCAGTCGTGCCGTCCGGGACCGGGCGGAGCGCCGTGAGCGCCCGGGGACCGCGGCCACTGAGTCGGCGGCGGCACGTGGCCGCAGTTCCGCCGCCCGGCGCGACGACCTGCGGCGCGACGATCCCCGCCGCGAGAACACCCGCCGCGAGGATCCGCGCCGCGAGCGCACCCGGCGCGAGGAGATCGCCGCCCGCGACGCGGGCGCACCGGCCACCCAGATCAACCGCGTCGTACGTCCCGACTCCGCGCCGACCCGGCGGCCCGCGCCGATCCGACGCCCCATCGACGACATCCGTCCGGACATGCCGCGCGGTGCTCGGCCCCGGCCGGCGGTCGCCCAGGGCGACCGCCCGCGGCCCGGCGCTCACGACTCGCGGGAGCTGCGCCGCGACGGCGAGCGGCGGCCGCTCGACCCGCAACCCCGGTGGCGCGGTGCGCCCGAGGTGGCTCCGCCGGACGCACCGTCGGGCCCGCACCGCACCGCCGCCCGTGCCGATTCCCGCGACTACCGACGCGAGGCACGCGACATCGACCGGGCCCGCGGCGTCGCGGAGCCCGTCGCCCCGCGGGCCGAGCGCGAGCGGCCCCGGATCCCCCGCGACGATTTCGCCTCGCTCCCCCGCCTCTCCGGTGATCGCTCCGCCCAGCCCGACCTGCCGAGCCTCTCCCGCGACGCCGAGCGTCCCTCCCGGCGGGCCGAGACACCGTCGAGCCCGGGGCGCTACGAGCACTACCGGGCGCCTCGCTACCGGCCCCAGAGCGAGGACACGGCCGTGGAGACGAACTTCCGTGACGACTTCGCCGAGCCCGCCGAGCAGCCGCGCCAGATCCGGAGGCACCGCTACAAGGACTGACGCCACGACCGCGCAACGACGATGCCCCCGCACTGGCGGGGGCATCGTCGTTCGTCGTGGTGGGCGGTCAGGCCTTCGCGCGGGGGCGCAGCTCACGCGGCAGCGCGAAGACCAGCGTCTCGTTCGCAGTGGTGACGGACTGCACGTCCTCGAAACCCTCCCCGTCGAGGTACTCGACCACGCCCTTGACCAGGATCTCCGGCACCGACGCGCCGGACGTGATGCCGACGGTGTTCACGCCCTCGAGCCACGCCGGGTCGATCTCGCGGGCGAAGTCGATGAGGTGCGCGGCGCGAGCGCCGGCCTGCAGCGCGACCTCCACCAGACGCACCGAGTTCGACGAGTTCCGCGAGCCCACGACGATCACCAGATCGCACTCGGGTGCCATCGCCTTCACCGCGACCTGACGGTTCTGCGTGGCGTAGCAGATGTCGTCGCTCGGCGGATCCTGCAGCTTGGGGAACTTCTCCCGCAGGCGACGCACCGTCTCCATCGTCTCGTCGACCGAGAGCGTGGTCTGCGAGAGCCAGACGAGCTTCTCCTCATCCCGGACGACGACCTTCTCGACCGCATCGGGACCGTCGACCAGTTGCACGTGCTGCGGCGCCTCACCGGCCGTTCCCTCGACCTCCTCGTGCCCCTCGTGGCCGATCAGCAGGATGTCGTAATCGTCGCGCGCGAAGCGCTTGGCCTCCTGGTGCACCTTCGTGACCAGCGGGCACGTCGCGTCTATGGTGCGCAGACTGCGCTGCGCCGCGCCCTCGTGCACCGCGGGCGAGACGCCGTGCGCGGAGAACACCAGCAGGGAGCCCTCCGGCACCTCGTCGGTCTCGTCCACGAAGATCACGCCCTTGTCCTGCAGCGTCTCGACGACGTGCCGGTTGTGCACGATCTCCTTGCGCACGTACACGGGCGCGCCGTGCTTCTCCAGTGCCTTCTCGACCGTCTCCACCGCACGGTCGACGCCCGCGCAGTAGCCGCGCGGCTCGGCCAGCAGGACTCGCTTGCCAGAACTCATGCCCCCAGGCTACGGCACCTGACGGAGACTCCGCGGCCGCGATGAGGCACCCTGGACACATGAGCCGTTTACCGTTCGTGGTCCGCGTCGCCGTCGGGGCCGTGTCGCTGGCCGCCGAGAAGGGCCAGGAGATCGTGACGGGCGCCGTCAGCGCGCCGCTCACGCTGGGAAGCAAGTCCGCGCAGGCCTTCATCGCCGTCCAGCAGGACCTCGCCGACCTGGCCGTCCGCGGCGACCGCGCGATCGAGACCGTCTTCCCCGCCAAGGAGGAGGAGCAGGCCGCCTGGGCGACCTTCGACGACGACGAGGACGTCGACGTGGACCTGCCCACCCCGCCCCGGGCCGCGTACGGCGAGGTCCGCCCCGCCGCCGAGCCCGCGGCCCCCGCCGCGGAGCCCGACGGTGCGCCCGTCGCAGCTCCGGCACGCGCCGCCGATCAGCACGGCACGGAGCCCGCCGGGGCGGAGCAGGCACCGTCGGGCGCCGGACGGTACGCCCTGTACAGCTCGCCCGCCCCGGCACCATCGAGCACCCCGACCGTCGCCCAGGTGCCGGACGACCTGCCTGCCGCGGCCCAGCGCATCGACTACCCCGACCTGACGCTCGCGCAGCTGCGCGGCCGACTGCCCGGCCTCACCACGGCCGAGGTCGAGTCGCTCGTCGCGTACGAGCGCGACCACAAGGGCCGGGCGCCCTTCCTGACGATGCTCGAGAACCGCATCACGCGGTGACCGCACCCGGAACCGGCGCGGCGGCCGGTCCCTCCGCCGGCGGACCGTCGACCGCCGAACACCCGTGGCCCGTCCGTGTGGTCTCGATGAAGATCGGGCAGTGGATCGACCGGCTCGGCGAGGTCTGGGTGGAGGGCCAGATCACGCAGCTCAACCGCCGCGGCGGCGGCACCGCGTTCCTCACTCTGCGCGATCCGTCCGCGAACGTCTCGCTCCAGGTCACCTGCCTCCCGGCCGTACTGGACCGGTCCGAGGTGCCCCTGAACGAGGGCACGCAGGTGATCGTGCGCGGCAAGTTCACCTACTGGGCCGGCCGCGGCAGCCTCTCGCTGCGGATCACGGAGATCCGTGCGGTCGGCGTGGGCGAACTCCTGGCCCGCATCGAGCGGTTGCGGCAGCTGCTGCACGCCGAGGGCCTCTTCGACCCGCGCCTCAAGCGGCCGTTGCCCTTCCTGCCGCGCACCGTCGGCCTGGTGACCGCGCGGGCCAGCGCGGCCGAGCGCGATGTGCGGTCGATCGCCGAGGGCCGCTGGCCCGACGTGCGGATCCGCGCCGAGTACGCCACGGTCCAGGGCCCGACCGCGGTCCCGCAGCTGGTCACGGCTCTGCGCGCGCTGGACGCCGACCCCGAGGTCGATGTGATCATCATGGCGCGGGGCGGCGGCAGCGTGGAGGACCTGCTGCCCTTCTCCGACGAGGCCCTCTGCCGGGCCGTGCACGCGGCCCGGACCCCGATCGTCTCCGCGATCGGCCACGAGCCCGACAACCCGCTCTGCGATTTCGCCGCCGACGTCCGCGCCGCGACCCCCACCGACGCCGCGAAGCGCGTCGTACCCGACGTGGTCTCCGAACTCGCGCGGATCGCCGAGCTGCGTTCCCGCGCGGCCGCGGCCCTGCGGGGCTGGGTATCGCGCGAGGCGCACACCCTCGAGGCGCTGCGCTCGCGGCCGGTGTTCGCGCACCCGATGCGGCTCGTCGACGACCGGGCCACCGAGATCGAGCGCCTGCTGCGCAATGCCCGGCGGGACGTGCGGCGCACCGTCGACCGGGAATCCGACGGGGTGCGGCACCTGGCCGCGCGCCTGACGACGCTCGGCCCCGCAGCGACCATGGCCCGCGGCTACGCCGTGGTCCAGAAGATCACGCCCGACGGCGAGAATCCCGTCGTGCGCAGCATCGACGACCTCGCGCCCGGCTCGCAGCTGCGGGTCCGGGTGCCCGACGGTGCGGCCAAGGCGGCGGTGATGGGTGTGGAACGACTGGGAGGAAAGACCGATGAGTGACGAGACACCGGTGGCCGAGCTCGGCTACGAGCAGGCCCGCGACGAGCTGACCGTCGTGGTGAAGCTGCTCGAACAGGGCGGGATCGACCTCGACGAGTCGTTGCAACTGTGGGAGCGCGGAGAGGCGTTGGCCAAGCGCTGCGAGGAGCACCTCGCGGGCGCGCGGGCCCGGATCGAGAGGGCCATCGCGGACGGCGCGCAGTGACCTACTTCGGCCCGGCAGACGGTGCCGCGGGGGCCTGCCCCGCGGTGCGCGGCAGCGGCGCCTGCGACTGGACGGCGGACGCCAGCTCGGTGAATCGCGGCACCGTGCCGCTGCCGAAGACGACGATCACGGCACCGTCGAGCTGGAGCACCCAGGCGCTGCGCTTCTTGTCGTTCGGGCCGTAGACGTCCCAGGTCCGATCCCCGACGGGGATGGTGCCCGAGGGCTTCGCCTTCGAGCCGTAGACGGACGCGACGACCGCTTCGACCGGCGATCCGGACTGCGAGAGCTGCAGCGAGTTCTTCTCGGGCGTCAGGTAGTTGACCGAGAAGACCGTGCCGCCGGTCACGTCGTCATCGCGGGTGGCGGTCGCCTTCCAGCCATCGGGCACGCCGCACGCGACGCCCGTCCCTCCCGGCATCCGGACCGGGAAGCCCAGCGTCTGCGCCGAGACCTCGTACACGCCCTGCGGATTGATGGCCGGGACGGACTCGTCCTTCGGGTCGGCGCCGAAACCGAGCTTGAAGTTGCCGGACGCGAACAACACGATCAGGCACAGCACCAGCAACGGGACCATCGTGAACACGAGGTCGCGACGGCTCTGCAGGATGCGGGGTTTCTCAGCCACGCCGTCCAGTATCCCGAAACCCTCGCGCACCGTCGGAGGCGGCATAGCCGAACCCGGACCGGGCCCGGCATGGAAGAATCTGCGTCGAGGCCCCGCCGCGCCCGCCGCGCGCACCGAGATCAATGGAGGATCACCCATGTCCGACAGCAACACCGACGTGAATCCCATCGCCCCGGACCGGAACCTCGCCATGGAGCTGGTGCGCGTCACCGAGGCCGGCGCACTCGCCGCGGGCCGCTGGGTGGGCCGTGGCCAGAAGGAGTCCGGCGACGGTGCTGCGGTGGACGCGATGCGTCAGCTCGTCTCCACCGTCTCGATGAGCGGCGTGGTCGTGATCGGCGAGGGCGAGAAGGACGAAGCCCCCATGCTCTACAACGGTGAGGAGGTCGGCAACGGCTTCGGCCCGTCCACCGATGTCGCCGTCGACCCCGTCGACGGCACCACCCTCATGGCCAAGGGCATGCCCGGCTCTATCGCCGTGCTCGCCGTCTCCGAACGCGGCGCGATGTACGACCCGTCCGCCGTGTTCTACATGAACAAGATCGCCGTCGGTCCCGAGGCGGCCGGCGTCATCGACATCAACGCTCCCATCGCCGACAACATCGCCAAGGTGGCCAAGGCCAAGGGCATCAAGGTCACCGATGTCACGCTGACGGTGCTCGACCGCCCCCGCCACGACCAGCTGATCGCCGACATCCGCGCGACCGGAGCGATCGTGCGCCTCATCTCCGACGGTGACGTGGCCGGCGCCATCGCCGCCGCCCGCCCCGAGGCCAAGACCGACATCCTGGTCGGTATCGGCGGCACCCCGGAGGGCATCATCGCCGCCGCGGCGCTGCGGTGCATGGGCGGCGAGATCCAAGCGACCCTGGCACCGTCGAACGACGCGGAGCACCAGCGGCTCGCGGATCTGGGCATCGACCCGAGCCAGGTCCTCACCACCACCGACCTGGTCCGGGGCGAGCACGTCTACTTCGCCGCCACCGGCGTCACCGACGGCGACCTGCTGCGGGGCGTGCGGTACCGGGCCGACGGTGCCACGACGCAGTCGATCGTCATGCGCAGCCGCTCCGGCACGGTCCGGATCGTGGACGCGACGCACCGCCTGACCAAGCTCAAGACCTACGCGCAGATCTTCGACTGAGTGATCTCCCCCTCGGGCCCTGGGAATGATTCCGGGGCCCGAGTACTTTTGTGAGGTATGGCTAATACCGCTGAAACCCCGGAGACCGAGTACCGCATCGAGCACGACACCATGGGCGAGGTCCGGGTGCCGGTGGACGCACTCTGGCGCGCGCAGACGCAGCGCGCCGTCGAGAACTTCCCGATCAGCTTCCGCCCGCTCGAGCGGGCACAGATCCGGGCGATGGGCCTACTCAAAGCTGCTGCGGCCCAGGTGAATCAGGACCTCGGGCTGCTCTCCACGGAGAAGGCGGCCGCGATCATCGCCGCGGCGCGCGAGGTCGCCGACGGCCTGCACGACGACCAGTTCCCCATCGACGTGTTCCAGACCGGCTCGGGCACCAGCTCCAATATGAACGCCAACGAGGTCATCGCGTCGCTCGCGGCCCGCGCCGGCGTACAGGTGCACCCGAACGACGACGTGAACATGTCGCAGTCCTCCAACGACACCTTCCCGACGGCCACGCACGTGGCCGCGACCGAGGCGGCGGTGACCTCCCTGATCCCCGCGCTCGAGCACCTGCAGGAGTCGCTGGCGGCGAAGTCCGCGGCATGGCGATCCGTGGTGAAGTCCGGCCGCACGCACCTGATGGACGCGGTCCCCGTGACGCTGGGCCAGGAGTTCGGCGGCTACGCCCGGCAGGTCGAGGCGGGCGTCGAACGCGTGCGCGCCACACTCCCCCGCGTCGGCGAGGTCCCGATCGGCGGCACCGCCGTCGGCACCGGGCTCAACGCGCCGGAACGATTCGGCTCGCTGGTGGTGGCAGAGCTGGTCACGCTGACGGGCGTCGACGATATCCGGCTGGCCAAGGACAACTTCGAGGCGCAGGCCGCGCGCGACGGGCTCGTCGAGCTGTCGGGGGCGCTGCGCACCGTCGCGATTTCGCTGACCAAGATCGCCAACGACGTGCGCTGGATGGGATCGGGGCCGCTGACGGGGCTCGGCGAGATCGCCCTGCCCGACCTGCAGCCCGGCAGCTCGATCATGCCCGGCAAGGTGAACCCGGTGCTCCCGGAGGCGGTCACGCAGGTGGCCGCGCAGGTGATCGGCAACGACGCCGCGGTGGCGTGGGGCGGCGGCAACGGCGCCTTCGAGCTCAACGTCTACATCCCGATGATGGCCCGCAACGTGCTGGAGTCGATCGCGCTGCTGGCGAACGTGTCCCGGCTGTTCGCGGACCGCTGCATCGACGGGCTCGTCGCCCACGAGGACCGGCTCCGGACGCTCGCCGAGTCGTCGCCGTCGATCGTGACGCCGCTGAACTCGCTCATCGGCTACGAGGAGGCGGCCGCGGTCGCGAAGCAGGCGCTGCGCGAGGGGAAGACGATCCGCCAGACGGTGATCGACCGGGGCCTGATCGGGGACGAGCTGTCACTCGAGGAGCTGGACCGGCGGCTGGATGTGCTGGCCATGGCGAACGTCGACCGCGAGCGGTGACCGCGCTCAGGTGAGTGACGCGGCACCGATCGCGCCGTAGGGCGCCGCGGCGGGCGCGCACTGCCCCACGGTGGCGAGCGCCGACACGGTGAGGATCCGGGCGTCCGCGACCGGTATCGAGATGCTCTGCGGCTGGCCGTTGCGCGTGAGCACGACGGACAGCCGCGTGCCGCCGTCCACGACGATCGACACGCGGACCTGCAGGTCCGCCGGGGTGTGCGGCTGTAGTCCCAGGAGGCCGGTGAGCTTCGCGAAGTCGCCGGACAGCCGGTACACCGCGGTCGCGGCGGTACCCTCGCAGCCGACCCAGACGCCGGTGGCGCTCCGGTAGGTCGCGCCGGCGAGCATGGCGGTCAGCGCCTGCCCCGTCCCGCCGACCGCGCTGGACGTGATCAACCGGGTGTAGAGCGGCGTGCCCGTCGGCGTCGTGCTGCCGTGCCCCGCGGAGACCGCAGCTGCGCCGCCGGCCGGGCCGTTGTTCGCAACCCGGTCCGCCTCGCCCGACGACGACGCGGCCTGCCCACCGCACCCCGTCACGAACAGTGCGGATGCACAAGCAACAGCAGTGAAACTTGTTCTCAATCTCACTGTCCGAGCGTAGCCCGTCGGTGCGCTCCCGGGTCCCGGTCAGAGACGATCGACGAGAGCGTACGACGCACCGCCGGCCACCGCCGCCACACTCAGGACCGACGGCCAGGCGCCGATCTTCTTCGCCAACGGATGCGAAGCACCGAATCCGCCCAGGTAGATCGCCCCCAGCGCGGCGGCAGTGGCCGCACCGCCCTTCGCGTACCAACCCTGGGCGGCCGCGGCGCCGGCGGCCGCGAGCACGACGCCGCCCAGCGGACGGATCCCCGTCTCCCGCGCCACGTAGTATCCGCCCACGAGCCCCGCCGCAGCGATCGGCGCCGTTCCGATCCGGTCGATGATGTTCGTCATGGCTTCGACAGTACCCACTACTGCGCGTAGTAGTTGTGCAGTTGCGGTCGATGTGCGCGCGATGCCGGCACGAACGTCGCCCCAGGCGGCCAACGATCAGCGTTTCCACAGGTCACCGGTCCCTCCGCGCCGCTGAGCCCGACGCTGGTGCGCTCAGTTCGGGTAGTAGATTCCTCCTGGGAGGTGCGAGATGTCCTTTTCGCCGGGTGAGGTCTTCGCGGGGTACACGATCGTTCGTCGTCTCGGCGCGGGAGGCATGGGCGAGGTGTACCTCGCGCAGCATCCTCGCCTGCCTCGCCACGACGCGATCAAAGTCCTCCCACCGCATCTCGCGACCGATGAGGCCTTCCGGCTACGCTTCCTCCGCGAGGCCGATCTCGCCGCCACCCTCAATCACCCCAACATCGTCGGAGTTCTCGACAGGGGCGAGGAGGGCGGTCGACTGTGGTTGTCGATGCCGTACATCGACGGGATCGACGCTGCGGCGCGCATCGCGCAGTCTCCGGGCGGCCTGCCGTTCGACGCGGTCGTCGCGATCGTCCGCGACACCGCTGCAGCACTCGACTTCGCTCACCAACGGGGCATCCTCCATCGGGATGTCAAGCCCGCGAACATCATGCTCGACGGCTCGCGTGCGTTACTGTCCGACTTCGGGATCGCTCGGGCGGCGGGCGACACGTCCGATCTGACCGCCACCGGGACGACCATCGGTTCCGTCGCCTACGCCGCGCCGGAGCAGCTCCGGGGCGACGAGATCGATTCGCGTGCAGATATCTACTCACTCGCTACGACCGCCTACGCCCTCCTCACGGGCTCCCGACCGTTCGACAGGAGTAGTCCCGCCGCCGTGATCGCGGCAGCACTCGACGGCGCCGTCGTTCCGGTGACCGCCAGGCGCCCCGATGTCCCTTCGTCCGTCGACAGAGCGATCGCCCGTGGCATGGCCGGCTCCCCCGCCGATCGTCCTCGGAGCGCCGGGCAATTCGCGGCCGAACTCGCTGTGGCACCGTCGGAGCCGACGGTCATCCGAGCCGCACCGCCCACGGCGGGGACGCACGACGGTCCGACGATGATCGCGCCGACTCCGACGGCGTCACGGCCTCTCGAGCGGAAGTCCCTGCGCACGTGGCTCCTTCCCACCGCGGTCGCAGCTGCCCTCGTGGTCGGTGCCCTGGTCGCGGGCACAGGCGTCATGCTCGGCCGCTCCGACTCCTCCGACGCCTCTCCTGCCATCGAATCGAGCACCATTCTGTCGACTGTCATCGTCGCCCCGTCGACCGTGACCGTGCCCGCTACTACCCCGGCGCCCGCGCCGATGTCGACCACGCCACCTCGCGAAGCCGGCGATCTCGGACTCACCCGCGCCGTGAGCCGACCGCCGTGTGACGGACGTGCGGTCCTCGTCCTGGTGTCGATCGAGCAGTCGAATCCGTCGGTCGCGACACTGGTGAGCAACCAGCTGGCGGCGCACCCCGGCGCCGAGTACTTCTACAGCAAAACTCTGAACTGCGGCTCGATCCGCGCCGTCGACGACAACGGCGAGGCGTTCTACACGCCCTACGTCGATTACGGAACATCGAGCCGGGCCGCGTGCAGCGCGCGCACGGGCGACACCTATGTGCGCGTCCTGAGCAACAACACCGGCACCGGCAAGGCCGCGGATCCCTGCAAGTAGGTTCGAGGATATGAGTACACCCCGCTGGTTCACCGACACCAACGACGGCCACAGCGAGTGGTACGTCGAGCGCTTCCGGACGATGGCACGCGAGGGCGCGGACCTGGCCGGTGAAGGGCGCCTGGTGGACGCGATGGTGGGTCGCGGGTCGCGGATCCTGGACGCCGGATGCGGGCCCGGGCGGATCGGCGGCTACCTGCACTCGGTGGGCCACGACGTGACCGGGGTCGACGTGGATCCGGTCCTCATCGCCGCGGCGGAGCAGGATCACCCTGGCCCGCGCTGGCTGGTCCAGGATCTCGCAGAGCTGGACCTCGACGGCGTCTTCGACGCCATCGTCTGCGCGGGGAACGTCATGGTGTTCGTCGCTGAGGGCACGGAGACGACGGTGCTCACCAACTTCCGGAAGCACCTCGCGCCGGACGGATTCGCGATCGTCGGCTTCCACACCGACCGCGGCCTCACCCCGGAGCAGCTGGACGCCCAGGCCGCCGAGGCCGGGCTACGGACCGATCTGCGCCTCGCGACGTGGGACGTCAAGCCCTGGCACGACGGCGCCGATTTCGCCGTCACGATTCTCCGCCCGGCCTGACGTCTACCTCGCGCCGAGGACGCTCAGCCGAGGTCGTCCAGGTCGATCGTCACGTCGAAGGGAACCGACGTGGTGAAGACTCCCTCAACCCTACGACCGACGTACGCACCGTCGATCAGAGTCAGGACCTCCATGTACCGCTCGTCGGGATCGACGATCCAGTAGTGCTCGATCCCCGCGTCCGCGTACTCGCTGCGCTTCATGACGAGATCGACCCGGCGAGTGCCGGGCGACAGGACCTCGATGGCGATGAGGACGTCGGCCGCGGTGAGCGTCGCATCTTCGTCGCCCCGACAGATGACCAGGTCGGGGATGCGCACGGTGGCCGGAGTGCGTGGATCGATGATCACGTCGGGCTCCGGCGTGACGCGCACACCGGCCGGCCGCTGCTGGAGAAGGCGACTGCCGAGTGCGAGCATCACGTTCTGATGCCGCTGCCGCGGCCTCGGTGACACGATCAGGACCCCCTCCTGAACCTCGTACCGCTGCGACGGGTCCTCCCCCAAGGCACGCCAGTCGTCGAGCGACATGAGATCGCGACGATGAGCTGCAGCAGTCATGTCGCGAGTGTAAGCCCCGCGGGTCACGCACCCAAGCGCGTCATCCACAGGCGGCAGCGGAAGGGCTACCGCTCCTTCGAGCGCACCCGGATCCCGCTGAGCGGCAGGGCGACCTCGCCCGACGGGTCGGTGAAGAAGTCGTTGCCCTTGTCGTCGACGACGATGAACGCGGGGAAGTTCTCGACCTCGATCTTCCACACGGCCTCCATGCCGAGCTCGGGGTACTCGATGACCTCCTGCGACTTGATGCAGTCGAGCGCGAGCCGGGCGGCGGGGCCGCCGATGGAGCCGAGGTAGAAGCCGCCGTGCGTGTCGCAGGCCTGCGTGACCTGCTTCGACCGGTTCCCCTTGGCCAACATCACGAGAGATCCTCCCGCGGCCTGGAATTCGTCGACGTAGCTGTCCATGCGGCCCGCGGTGGTGGGACCGAAGGACCCGGACGCCATGCCCTCCGGCGTCTTCGCGGGTCCGGCGTAGTACACCGGGTGGTCCTTGAGGTACTGCGGCATCGGGGCACCCGAGTCGAGCAGGTCCTTGATCTTCGCGTGCGCGATGTCGCGCGCCACGACCAGCGGACCGGTCAGCGACAGGCGCGTCTTCACCGGGTACTTCGACAGCTCGGCGAGGATCTCGGGCATCGGCCGGTTCAGGTCGATCTCGACGACCGCGCCGCCCTCGATGTCCTCCGCCACACCGGCATCCGGCATGTACTGCGCGGGGTCGGTCTCCAGCTGCTCGAGGAAGACACCGTCGGCGGTGATCTTGCCCAGCGCCTGACGGTCCGCCGAGCAGGACACGGCGATCGCGACGGGCAGCGACGCGCCGTGCCGCGGCAGGCGCACCACGCGCACGTCGTGGCAGAAGTACTTGCCGCCGAACTGCGCGCCGATCCCGAACGACTGGGTCAGCTCGAAGACCTTCTCCTCGAGCTCGACATCCCGGAAGCCGTGCGCGGCCATGGAACCCTCGCGCGGCAGCTCATCCAGGTAGTGCGCCGAGGCGTACTTCGCGGTCTTGAGCGCGAACTCGGCCGACGTGCCGCCGATGACGATCGCGAGGTGGTAAGGCGGGCACGCGGCGGTGCCCAGCGAGCGGATCTTCTCGTCGAGGAACTTCAGGATCCGGTCCGGGTTGAGGATCGCCTTCGTCTCCTGGAACAGGAACGACTTGTTGGCCGAGCCGCCGCCCTTGGCCATGAACAGGAACTTGTACTCCGGCCCCTTCGGCCCCTGCTCGGTGGCGTAGATCTCCACCTGCGCAGGCAGGTTGGTGCCGGTGTTGCGCTCCTCGTACATGGTGATCGGCGCGTTCTGCGAGTAGCGCAGGTTGAGCTTGGTGTACGCGTCGTAGACGCCGCGCGAGACCCATTCGCCGTCCTCGACGCCGGTCAGCACGCCCTCGGCCTTCTTGCCCATGACGATGGCGGTGCCCGTGTCCTGGCACATCGGTAGCACGCCGCCGGCGGAGATGTTGACGTTCTTGAGCAGGTCGAGCGCCACGAAGCGATCGTTGCCCGACGCCTCGGGGTCGTCGATGATCTTCCGCAGCTGCTTCAGGTGCGCCGGCCGCAAGTAATGGCTGATGTCGTGCATCGCCTCGGCGGTCAGCTTCTGGATCGCCTCCGGCTCCACCTTGAGGAACTTCTGCCCGTCCACCTCGAAGGTCGACACGCCTTCGGTGGTCAGCAATCGGTACGGCGTGGTGTCCGGGCCGATGGGCAGCAGATCGGAATAGATGAATTCGGGGCTGTTCGAAGTCACAGTCCGAGAGTATGCCCCAGGCACCGATTCGTCCCCGATAAGGGTGCCCTAGCTGCGGCGACCGCAGCCCGACGGTGCCGCCGGGCGGGTCACGCGCGACGCTCGGCGAACGACGCGACGAGCCCGTCGAGCAGTTGGTTCCAGCCCGGTTGGAGGCCGGCGACCATCGGCGCCGCATCGTCGCCCGCGTCGGTGACGTCGATCGTCAGCGTGACGGTGGTGGACGCGTCCCCGGTCAGGACGACGGTGTGCCGGGCGCCGAACAGAGGCGCACCGTCGGCGCCGACGGGGGCGAGGGTGAAGACCAGACGGCGCGGCGCGTCCACCTCGAGCACCCGCCCTTCGGAGACGTACCGCGCACCGTCACCCTCCCGGAGGACGAGGCGCACGGACTCCCCCGCCACCGGAGCGACGGCGACGTCCTCGACGCCGAAATGCCGGGGTGCCCACCAGGTCGCGGCGAGGGCGGGGTCGGTCCACGCGGCCCAGACCCGGTCGACGGAGACCTCCAGGGTGCGCTCGACGACGACCGTGCGGGCACCGTCACCGCGGCGTTCGACGGCGATCGCGCGGTCGTACCCCTCGAGGGCCGCGTCGTCCTGACCGGTCACGGCCAGTGTCGCGAAGTACTCGCTGAGGGTCCGCATCATGCCGCGGTCGATCCGCGCGACGCGGCGCCGGCCCAGCTTGTGCACCCGGACGACGCCCGCCGCCTCGAGCACTTGGAGGTGCTTGGTGGTCTGCGGCTGGCGCGCGCCGATCGCCTCCTGCACCTCCGTGACGGTGCGCGGACGGTCCGCCAGCAGCTCGACGATGCGAAAGCGCGTCGGCTCGGCGACCGCTGCGAGAGCCCGCTGCAGGTCCGTCACTCCGACGCGACCAACGCCGCGAGATTGGCGAGCTCGTTGCGGCGGCCGCCGACGAGACGCGCGGTCCAGACCTCGTCGTGCATCGCCTCGACCCGCATCACGACGCGCGTGCCGGTCGCCGTGGGGTCGAGCTCCACCACGGTGAGGTGCTCGTAGGGCTCGTGATCGGGTACGAAGTCGATCACCGAGCGGTACGACAGGCGTGCGGGCTCGTCGATCTCGTCGAAGTACTTGACGGAGCGGGTGGCCAGGGGCATGCCGTTCTGCTCCATGAAGGCGATCTGCTCGGGCGCGACCGCGGTCATGGTGTAGACCAGCTCGCCGCCCGGCCGCAGCTCGAGGGTGGTGACGTCGGTGCGGAAGCCGTCGGGCGCCCACCAGGCGGAGATGCCCTCGGGCGTGGTCCAGAGCTCCCAGACGCGGGCGGGCGGAACGGGGACGGTGAGTTCGATGGTGGTAGTCATGCCATCACCATACATTCCTCTAGAGGAATATTTCAAGAGCGAGCGTCGACGGAAAACCGGCGTCCCACGGGGCACCCGACGAAGCATTTCCATCGTGACCGCGTGGGACGCCGGTTTCGGAACGTGCCGAGACAGCTATGCGCCGGGCGCGAACTCCTCCAGCATCTCGGTCACCAGTGCGGCGATCGGCGAGCGCTCGGAGCGGGTCAGGGTGACGTGCGCGAACAGTGGGTGGCCCTTGAGCTTCTCGATCACTGCGGCGACGCCGTCGTGCCGGCCGACCCGCAGGTTGTCGCGCTGCGCGACGTCGTGCGTGAGCACCACTCGCGAGCCACTCCCCAGCCGGGAGAGCACCGTCAGCAGGACGTTGCGCTCGAGCGACTGCGCCTCGTCGACGATGACGAAGGAGTCGTGCAGCGACCGACCGCGGATGTGCGTGAGCGGCAGCACCTCCAGCATCCCGCGGTCCATCACCTCGTCCATGACCTCCGGCGAGGCGAGACCGTCGAGAGTGTCGTAGACGGCCTGCGCCCACGGGCCCATCTTCTCGTTCTCGGAGCCCGGCAGATAGCCGAGGTCCTGGCCGCCGACGGCGTAGAGCGGGCGGAAGACGACGACCTTGCGCTGCGTCCGCTTCTCCAGCACCGCCTCGAGACCCGCGCAGAGCGCCAGGGCCGACTTGCCGGTGCCGGCCTTGCCGCCGAGGGAGACGATGCCCACCGACTCGTCGAGCAGCAGGTCCAGCGCGACGCGCTGCTCCGCGCTGCGGCCGTGCAGGCCGAAGGCCTCGCGGTCGCCGCGGACCAACTGCAGCTGCTTCTCCGCGGTCACCCGGCCCAGCGCGCTCGACGTGCCGCCCAGCAGCCGCACGCCGGTGTTGCACGGCAGGTCCCGCGCGGCGTCGTGATCGACGACGCCGCCCGCGAACAGCGCGTCGATCACCGCGCGCGGGACCTCCAGCTCCTCCATGCCCGTCCACCCGGAGGTCACCACGTCCTGCGCCCGGTACTCGTCGGCGGGCAGGCCCACCGCGCCGGCCTTGACCCGCAGCGGGATGTCCTTCGACACCAGCACCACGTCCCGGCCCTCGGCGCGCAGGTTCAGCGCGCACGCGAGGATGCGGGAGTCGTTGGTCTCGGTGCGGAAACCCACCGGCAGCACGGACGGGTCGATGTGATTGAGCTCCACCTGAACCGTGCCGCCGCCCGGCGTGGGGATCGGCTGGTCGAGGCGGCCGTGTTCGAGGCGCATGTCGTCGAGCATGCGCAGCGACTCACGGGCGAACCAGCCGAGTTCGGCGTGGTGGCGCTTACCCTCGAGTTCGCTGATCACCACGAGCGGGAGCACCACGTCGTGCTCGGCGAACCGGGTGATGGCCCAGGGATCGGACAGCAGGACGGAGGTGTCGAGCACGTACGTGCGGGGGGTCTCACGGAAAGACACGGTGACGCTCCTAGCCTGCGCGGCGCCCACGCAAGCGTGTAGCTGCGGCCGGCCGGTTCCAAACACCGACGGTGCGTAGTTCTTACGCCCGTACGGCGAGGACCGGGGCCGGCCCTCTCGTGAGAACTGGATGTCCAGTCACGGTTGGAACCTCCCGGGACGAACTGCTTCCCCGCAATCCGTCACCGCCAAACTAACGCCGAACGCGCCGCCGGGGCGGGACCCCGGGCGGCGCGTTCGTTAACAATCGATGACGAGTGGGAACTCGGTGTTACAGGGCCAGGCCCCACGTCGCGAGGAGGCCGTTCAGGATCTCGCGGTCCCGCTCGGGCGAGCTGATGCCGGCCTCGGTGACGATTCGACGGGCCTCGTCGAGGCCGTCGGCGGTCTCGGCGCCGATCGGCGAGACGAGGCGCGCCTGGCCCAGCAGGGCCTCCTTGACGTGGCCCTCGTTGACGTCGAGCGCGACGGTGAGCAGCTCGGTCCAGTAGCGCTGCTGGGTGCGGTCGTCGTTCGCCACCTTGCGGAGCGTGGTGACGAGGCCCGCGGGCGTCCCCTCGGCCTTCTCGGCGTAGTCGGCGAGGCGGTCGAAGTAGTCGGCGGAGAGCGCCTCGTGCACGATCACCATGGCGATCTGCTCCGCGATCTGGATCTCCTCGCGGGTGCCCTCGTACTGGCGGTAGCCACGGGTCACGGCCTCGAGGCGCCACATCTCCAGCTGCTCGACATCGCACGTGCGGCTGACCACGACGTGGTCGCGCAGCGCGATGCCGTGCCGGTTCTCCTCGGCGGTCCAGTGGCCGACGAACTTGCCCCAGTCCGACTCGATGAGGTGGTGCTGCGCGAGCAGGCGGTGGAAGGACGGCAGGTGGTCCTTGGTCAGCAGGCCCAGGATCAGGCCGTTGCTGACCACCGCGTCGACCTTGACGTCGGCGGGGACGAAGTCCTCGCCGCCGAGGAAGGCGTAGTTGCGGCCGTCGTCCCACGGGATGTAGTCGTGCGGCTGCCACGCATCGCCGGCCTCGACGTAGGCCGCGCGGATGTCCGGCAGCGCCTTGTCGATGGCGAGCGTCAGGTCGTCGGAGATGCTGGAAGTCACCCGGTCACTCTAAAGCAGGCCCCGCCCGGCCTTCAAATCCCAGGTGGGAAGGGTGACGAACCCGGAACCCGGGTTCAGCGCGAGAGCAGGCCCCAGTCCTCGAGGCCCTCGTACAGCGGCACCTCCAGCGCGAGCGCCGAGACGCGGGCGCGCAGCGCGGCCGTGTCGGCCGCCTTGCCCTGCGCGAGCGCGATGCCGATGATGTCGGCGACCTCGGTGAACTCCTTCTCCCCGAAACCGCGGCTGGCCAGCGCGGCGGTGCCGATGCGCAGGCCGGAGGTGACCATCGGCGGGCGCGGGTCGAAGGGCACGGCGTTGCGGTTGACGGTGATGCCCACCTCGTGCAAGAGGTCCTCGGCCTGCTGGCCGTCCAGGTCGCTGTTGCGCAGGTCGACGAGGACCAGGTGCACGTCGGTGCCGCCGGTGAGCACGGTGACGCCGGCGTCGGCCACGTCCTTGCCGTTCAGGCGCTCGGCGAGGATCCGCGCACCGTCGAGCGTGCGCTGCTGCTTCTCGCGGAACTCCTCCGTGCCCGCGACCTTGAGCGCGACGGCCTTGGCGGCGATCACGTGCATGAGCGGGCCGCCCTGCTGGCCGGGGAAGACCGCGGAGTTGAGCTTCTTGGCCCACTCCTGCTTGGCCAGGATGATGCCGGAGCGCGGACCGCCAAGGGTCTTGTGCACGGTGCTGGACACGACATCGGCGTGCGGGACCGGGCTCGGGTGCAGACCCGCGGCGACGAGGCCGGCGAAATGCGCCATGTCGACCCAGAGGTGGGCGCCCACCTCGTCGGCGATCGAACGGAACGCCGCGAAGTCGAGGTGGCGCGGGTAGGCGGACCAGCCGGCGACGATCACCTTGGGCTTGGAGTCCAGCGCGATCTTGCGCACCTCGTCCATGTCGACCCGGTGGTCCTCCTTGGACACGCCGTAGAAGACGTTCTCGTAGAGCTTGCCGGAGAAGTTCAGGCGCATGCCGTGCGTGAGGTGGCCGCCGTGCGCGAGGTCGAGGCCCATCAGCGTCTCGCCCGGCTCCATGAGGGCCTGCAGGACCGCGGCGTTCGCCTGCGCGCCCGAGTGCGGCTGGACGTTGGCGAACTCGGCGCCGAACAGCTCCTTGGCCCGGTTCCGGGCCAGGTCCTCCACGACGTCGACGTACTCGCAACCGCCGTAGTAACGGCGCCCCGGGTAGCCCTCGGCGTACTTGTTGGTGAGCACCGAGCCCTGCGCCTGCAACACCGCGCGCGGCACGAAGTTCTCGGAGGCGATCATCTCCAGCGTGTCCCGCTGGCGCGCCAGCTCGCCGTTCATGGCGGCCGCGACCTCGGGATCGAGTTCGGCCAGGGACGCGGAGTTCACGCTGGAATCGCTCATGCGGTCATCCTAGTTCGAGGGTTGGCGATCTCCCGCGGCGGCCGTCATCTCCCGGCGCAGCGCCGACGGCGTGAGGGGCTCGTCGAGCAGGCGACCGAACCGGTCCAGTCGCGCCGCGCCCGGCTCCGCCTCGTCGAGCCATGCACCGAGCAGCGCGTATCCCTCGACGTAGGTGGAGATGTAGGCCCGCCAGAGCGGCGACCCGACGAACCGTAGCGCCTGCCGCGCGCTGTTCTCCGCCATCAGCCCCCAGCGCTGCAGGTAGGCGGCCACGGCATCCTCCCCCGCGTTCCGGTCGTGCAGCAGCAGCGCCGCGTCCTGGCGCACGTGGAGCAGGCCCGACGATGCCGCCGCGATCCGTTCGGCGAGCTCGCCGTCGAAGGACAGGCCCAGGTCGGCGTAGATCTCCTGCGCCCAGCGGCCCCATCCGGGCCCGATCGCGGCGCCCAGCGCGTGGTCCGCGAGGCCCTCCGCCATGAGGCACTGCGGGGTGTTGACGAGGAAGATGGTTTGTTCGGCCTGCTGCGCTCCGCCGTTCTCGCCGTGTACGAGCAGTTGCTCCTTGCGGCAGTGCTCGGTGTGATGGCCAGGGTAGGCCTCGTGCGCGATGAGGTGCGGCAACGATGACAGGTGCTGCGGCAGGTCGCCGTTCACGGCGACCCTCGAGCGGTAGTCGCCGAGATAGTAGTTGAAGCCGGACCAGGGCTTGTCGTGCTCGATCTCGAAGGCCACGGTCTCGGCCTCCGGTAGGGGGTACCGCTCGCGCACGACATCGCGCAGCGCTCCGGCGAGCGCGTCCACCACCTCGGGCACCCGCTCCGGCGGGACTGCGAACCGCGCACGCTGCGCGTGCATCCGCGGCTGCAGCGGGCCCGCGCCGGGCAGCAGTTCGTCGAGCTTCGCGTGCGCAGCCTCGTAGTCGGCCGTGTCACCCATCGCGATGTCCACGTCGAAGTAGGCCTTGACCTCGTCGACGAAGCCGATCGGCGCACCGTCGAACTTGCGGGCCGAGCATTCGAGCGCGGCGACGTGCCCGGTGAGGAACTCCCTGCGGCTCGCCGTGAGGGAGCCGTCGGAGGCGAGGTCGCGCAGGAGCGCGCGGGCCTCGTCGGCGAGGCGGGCCGGTTCGGGGGCGTCCTCGGCCTCCACCGCCCGGCGGTGCCCCGGGTCGCCGAAGTACGCGTCGACGAATCCGGATTCGATGCGGTCGAACCGCAAGCCGAGCCGCAGGTAGCGGCCAGTGAGACTGAGCTCGTCCATACATGCCAGACTAGGGATATGCCTTCCCCGGTGTGTCACGGAGTCGCCGCGTGAGCGAGCCGAGTCCGTACATCGAGATGGACCGCGCGCAGTGGCGGGAACTGCGGCAGTCCACCCCGCTCTCGCTCACCGAGGACGACCTGTCCCACCTGCGCGGTCTGGGCGAACAGGTCGACCTGGCCGAGGTCGCCGAGGTCTACCTGCCCGTCTCACGACTGATCCACCTGCAGGTCGCCGCCCGGCAGCGGCTGTACGCGGCCACCGCGACCTTCCTCGGGGAGCAGCGGCACGACGCGCAGGTGCCCTTCGTGATCGGCGTCGCCGGCTCGGTGGCGGTCGGCAAGTCGACGACCGCGCGAGTGCTGCAGGCGCTGCTGGCGCGATGGGACTCGCACCCGCGCGTGGATCTGGTGACCACCGACGGCTTCCTCTACCCGACGGCCGAGCTCGAGCGCCGGGGAATCATGCACCGCAAGGGCTTCCCCGAGTCCTACGACCGGCGCGCGCTGTTGCGGTTCGTGACCACGGTGAAGTCGGGCGCTCAGGACGCGACCGCGCCGATGTACTCGCACCAACTCTACGACATCGTGCCCGGCGAGACCATCCACGTCCGGCGGCCCGACATCCTCATCGTCGAGGGCCTCAACGTGCTGCAGACCGGGCCGCGGCTCATGGTCTCGGACCTGTTCGACTTCTCGGTGTACGTGGACGCGCGGATCGAGGACATCGAGCGCTGGTACGTGGACCGTTTCCTGTCGATGCGCACCACCTCGTTCGCCGACCCGAGCTCGCACTTCCACCACTACTCCGGGCTCTCCGATGTGGAGGCCCGGGACCGCGCCGAGGGCATCTGGGCGGGCATCAACCGCCCCAACCTGGTGCAGAACATCCTGCCCACGCGCCCCCGCGCGACCCTGGTGCTGCGCAAGGACTCCGATCACTCGATCAACCGGGTGCGGCTGCGCAAGCTCTGACGGTGCGGCTCAGGCCCCGAACCGACGGTGCCGGGCGGCGTAGTCGCGCAGCGCGCGCAGGAAGTCGACGCGGCGGAACTCGGGCCAGTAGGCCTCGGTGAACCAGATCTCGCTGTAGGCGCTCTGCCACAACAGGAATCCGGAGAGCCGCTGCTCGCCCGACGTGCGGATCACGAGGTCCGGGTCGGGCTGGCCCTTGGTGTACAGGTGCTGGTCGATCCCCTCGACGGTGACCGCGTCCGCCAGCTCCTCCGCCGACATCCCGGCCGCCAGCCGATCCTTGAGCAGCGACTGCACGGCGTCGACGATCTCCTTGCGGCCGCCGTAGCCGACGGCCACGTTCACGTGCGTGCCGGTGCGGCCCTTGGTGCCCTCCGCGGCGGCGGTGAGCCGCCGCGCGGCGTCGGGCGGCAGCAGGTCCATCGCACCGACGATCTTCACCGACCAGTTCTTGTCGGGGCCGGAGATCTCCTCCACGACATCGGTGATGATCTCCAGCAGCGCGGACAGTTCGTCGGGGTCGCGCTGCAGGTTCTCGGTCGAGAGCAGGTAGATGGTCGCGAGTTCGATGCCGGCCTCGTCGCACCACTCGAGCATCTCGGCGATCTTCTTGGCGCCCATGCGGTAGCCGTGGCTGACATCGGAGAATCCCGCGGCCCGGGCCCAGCGCCGGTTGCCGTCGCAGAGCACGGCGACGTGCCGGGGCCGCTGCGCGCCGTCGCGGTACGCGTGCGCCAGCTCGGTGGCGAGCCTGCGCTCGTAGATCGCGTACACGGGGGACGCGATCGTCCGGGCAGGCCCGGACGGCAGCGACACTGGCAGTTTCGGGACGCTCACCACGCGTGCAAGACTACGCCGCGAGACCTGTGCGACAGCTGAGGTTCAGCCGTGGGCCGCGTAGATCGCCGCCGCGAGCTCGGTGCGCAGGGCCTGGAACTCGGGCGTGGCGGTCACCGACGGGTCGCGCACCGTGTCGGGACCGTCGCCGGGCAGCTCGACCTTCCGGTCGATCACGACGCGGCCCGGGCGGGCGCTCATCACCAGCACGCGGGTGCTGAGGAACACGGCCTCCTCCACCGAGTGGGTGATGAACACGATCGTCTTCCCGGCCTCGCGCCAGATCTTCAGCAGGTCCACCTGCAGCCGCTCGCGGGTCAGCGCGTCGAGGGCGCCGTAGGGCTCGTCCATCAGGACGATCGCCGGGTCGTTGACCAGTACGCGGGCGATCTGTGCGCGCTGCTGCATGCCGCCGGAGAGTTCGTAGGGTCGCTTGTCGCCGAAGTCGCCGAGTCCCACTAGGTCGAGCATCTTCTGCGCCTGCTCGCGGCGCTGCGTCTTGCCCACCCCGCTGACCTTGGGCCCGAACTCGACGTTGCCGCGCACCGTCAGCCAGGGGTACAGGGTGGGGGCCTGGAAGACCACGCCCCGGTCGGCCGATGGTGCGCTGACCCGCGCGCCGCCGACCTCGACGACGCCGGCCGTCGGGTCCTCGAAGCCCGCGACGAGCCGCAGCAGTGTGGTCTTGCCGCAGCCCGACGGGCCGACGATGGAGACGAACTCCCCCGGCTCGATCGTCAGGTCCGTGGGCTGCAGCGCGACGGTCTGCCCGCTGGCGGTGTCATAGGTCTTGCCGACGCCCGTCAGTTGGACGCGTTCGGTGCCGCTCATTTCGCCTCCTGTGCCGCCGTCGCGGACACGCCGTCGGTGTAGTGCTGCGCCGGACCGACGCCCTGGACCTGCCCCTGTTGGAGCAGGAACTCCGCCGTCTTGCGGATGTCGGCGCCCAGCTGGCCGCCGAGATGATCGGGACCGGCCTGGGTCTTGGCGTCGAAGTACGCGTAGCCCTTGACCTGCGTGAGCACCTGGTCCAGCGGCACGCCGAGCTGGCCGGCGATGTGCTCGGCGGCCTTGTTCGGGTCGGTGTTCAGCAGGTTCGCCGCCCAGCCCTGCGCCGCGGTCCAGATCTTCAGGAAGGCCGGGTTGTCGCGCACGAAGTCGCTGCGCGCGCCCTCGAGGTCGTAGGTGGGGGCGCCCTGCTCGGCGACCTGCGCGCTCGTGGTGAGGACGGTGCCCTTCAGCTGGCTCAGGGTGGGCTCCCAGATGTAGGTGGCGTCGATCTGCCCGCCGCCCCAGGCACCGCGGATGGCGTCGGGGGCAAGGTTGATGACCTGCGCGTCGGTGACCCCGGCCTTGTCGAGCGCCGTCAGCAGGCTGTAGTGAGCGGTGGACGCGAACGGGACGGCGATCCGCTTGCCGTGCAGGTCGGCGACGGACTTGATGCCGTCGCCCCGGGCGACGAGGGACTCCGCCGCGCCGATCCGGTCCTGGATCCAGATGACCTTCATGTCGATGTTCAGCGGGGCGCTCAGCGCCTTCGCCGCGGGCGCGCTGCCCAGCAGTCCGACGTCGAGGCTGTTCGCGCCGAACGCCTGGATGACATCGCCGCCGGAGGCGAACTTGCTCCAGACGACGTTGACATTGGGCATGCAGGTCTTGAGCAGGCTGGTGTCCTTGACGATCAGGTCACCGTTCGGGATCTCCTGCCAACCGATCCGGACGGTGCCGCGCACCGTCGGATCCGGGGCGACGGGGCACGCCGTGCTCCCGCCGATCGACCGGGACTGTTCGGCCCTGCCGGACTCCACGATGCAGCCGGAGGCCAGCAGCCCGACGGTGCCGACAACGAGCGCCGTGCGCGCGAGGCGCGTGAGGCGGTTCATGCCTTCCCCTTCCACGGGACGGCCAGCAGGCCGATCCACTTGATGAGCGAGTCCAGCAGGAGCGCGGTGACGCCGATGACGATGATGCAGGCGATGGTCAGGGGCGTGTTGAGCTGCTGGCCGGCGAGATAGGCGAGTCCGCCGATGCCGGGAATGCCGTTGTTGAGCTCCGCCGCGACGACGGTGGTCCACGCGAAGCCGACCGCGATGCGGATGCCGTTGATGACTTCGGGCAGCGTGGCCGGGACGATGACGCCGCGGATGGTCTGCAACCGGTTCGCGCCGAGCGCGCGGGCGGCATTGATCTGATCGACGCTGACGCCCTGGACACCGTTCACCGTGGAGATGGCGATGGCGGGGAACGCGGCGAGGAAGAGCAGCCAGATCTTGGACGTGTCGCCGATGCCGAACCACACGATGAGCAGGCCGATGTAGCCGAGCGGCGGCAGCGCGCGGAGGAAGTTCAGGTAGGGCTCGATGATCGTGTTGATCGTCTTCGACGTGCCCATGGCGAAGCCGAGGATCGGGCCGACGACGATCGCCGCGCCGACACCGGCGAAGATCCGCTGCAGGCTTGCGACCAGGTGCTCCCACAGGAAGTAGTTCTGCTCGCCGAGCACCTCACGCGGCACCCCCGGCGCCACCTGATGCCAGGTACTGGCACGAACGGCGGCGTCCCACACGGACTTCGGTGTCGGCAGGAACTTCTCGTCGATCAGGTGCAATCCGCTGATCAGCCACCACACCGCGACGAACACGACGAGGGCGATGATGCGGACGAGCCACGAGCGAACCGCCTGCGGCAGCGGTTCGATGACGGCGTTCTTCACCCGCAGCAGCGGGGGCTCTCCGGCCATGGATTCCTCTCCGGCGCCCTGTCGGGCACACGAACAGTTGACCCTGCCAGGCATCGGTTCGCACGGGAACGGTTCGAATCTCGGTGATCGTTAGACCCGACGGTGCACGTTGCGAGCGGCGACTTGTCGCGGGGCATATGAGTGGTTCAGACCGTCCTCCGGTGCACGTTGCGAGCGGCGACTTGTCGCGGGGCATATGAGTGGTTCAGACCGTCCTCCGGTGCACGTTGCGAGCGGCTACTTGGTCCCGGGGCATGATCTGGATGTAGTCGATGTTGACGTGCGGCGGGCGGGTAACGGTCCAGGTCACAGCGTCGGCGATGTCGTCTGCTACGAGGTGGTCGACGCCCTGATAGATCTTGTTCGCGGCATCGGCGTCGCCCCCGAGGCGGACCAGCGAGAACTCCGTCTCGACCATGCCGGGGTCGATCTCGATGACCCGGATCGGCTCGCCCTTGAGCTCGAGTCGCAGCACCCGGGTCACGGCGCGGGCGCCGAACTTCGCGGCGTTGTAGCCGCCGCCGGTCTCGTACGCCTCGGTGGAGGCGACGGAGCCGATCGTCACGACGCTGGCCGCCGGCGAAGCCCTCAGCTTGGGCAGCAGGGCCTGGACCATGCGCAGGATCGAGAGCACGTTGATGTCGTACATGCGGGACCAGTCGGCCTCGTCGGCGGTCTCGATACGGTCGACGCCGAGCGCGCCGCCGGCGTTGTTGACCAGCACGTCGACCTTCTCGATGGCGTCGGTGAAGGCCCGCACCGAGTCCACGTCGGAGACATCGAGCGGGAGCGCGGTGACGATCCGTTCCGGGTGCTGGGCTTCGAGGTCGGCCTTCAGAGCCTCCAGTCGATCCACGCGGCGCGCCCCGATCACCACGTCGAATCCCGCGCGCACGAGATGCCGCGCCGTGGCTGCCCCGATCCCACTGCTCGCTCCGGTGACGACGGCGATCTCGGCCATGGGTTCTCCTGCATCTCGATCGGTACGGGTGAACCATCACCGTATCGCCGAGCGCCTCGCGGTGCTCGCTGGGATCACGCTCCGTCGCCAGGGCGCGGCACCAGCCCCACATCCATCCGGTGATGCTCGAGGTCGTGCAGCGCGTACGTTGCGAAGGACTCGACGGTGAACGCGGAACCGTTGGACCGCAGCCCCTTCCGGTGCCACTGATCGGCAGCGACGGCGCGGTACGCCTCTGCGAAGTCCACTGCGGCACGAGCCAGTTCGTCCGCGACGACGGCCGGGTTCTGCTCGTTGTACGCGTCCTCGACCGCGCTCGCATCCTGGTCCCAGTTCGCGAAGGTCGCGCCGTCCACGGCCGTCTCGTCGTAGGCCAGCATGATCCCCAGGCGTTCCCGCATGATCCGGTGCACGTCCCGCAGGTGGCAGCCGTACTCGAGGACCGACCACGTGTTCTCATCCGGGCGGACGTTCACATCCGGCCGCGCCAGCACGTCGCCCCACCCGGTCGCCGAACGCGCGATGCGGTCAGCGACGTCGTCACGGTTCACCGTCGACGGGTCGAATCCGCAGGCAGGACACGCCCGCTCGATGACCCACGTCCAGTCCTTGACATCCGGTTCGATCGCCATGGTGTGAATCTACTGGGGACCGGCCGGCTCACGATGTCGGGTTCTCCGCAATCGCATGCACGTGGCGCACCTGCGGGTCGCAGAAACCCGACATCGTGAAGCAGCGCGACTCAGCGCAGCGCAGCGGCCAGGTCGTGCAGCACGGAGTCGGTGGTGGCGAAGTCCATGCACTTGTCGGTCACGGACTGGCCGTAGACGAGCGGCCCGGGCCCGGGCTGCTGCGCGCCCGCGACGAGGAAGGACTCGAGCATGAGGCCGGAGATACCGGTCTCCCCCGCGGCGATGCGCGCGGCGATCTCCCGGGCCACCTCGGCCTGCCGCACGTGGTCCTTGCCGGAGTTCGCGTGCGAGCAGTCGACCATCACCGACGGTGCGAGCCCACCCTTCTTCAGCGCACCGACCGCCGCGGACACCGACGCGGCGTCGAAGTTGGGCCCGCCGCGTCCGCCGCGCAGGATGACGTGGCAGTTGTCGTTGCCCACGGTCTCGACCACGGCGGCAGCGCCGTCGTCGTCGGTGCCGAAGAAGACGTGCCGGGCCGCGGCCGACAGCGCACCGTCGATCGCGACCTGGACGTTCCCGTCGGTCGCGTTCTTGAAGCCGATCGGCATCGAGAGGCCGGAGGCCAGCTGGCGGTGCACCTGGGACTCGGTGGTGCGGGCGCCGATCGCGCCCCAGGCGACGGTGTCGGCGATGTACTGCGGGCTGGTGGGCTCGAGGAACTCGCAGCCGACGGGGAGACCGATCTCGAGGATGTCGAGCAGCAGACGCCGCGCGGTGCGCAGGCCGCGGGGCACGTCGTACGACTCGTCCATGCCGGGGTCGTTGATCAGGCCCTTCCAGCCGACGGTGGTCCGCGGCTTCTCGAAGTAGACCCGCATCACGATCAGCAGCTGATCCGCCAGCTCATCGGCGATCGGCTTGAGCCGGCGGGCGTAGTCGAGCGCGGCCTCGGGGTCGTGCACCGAGCACGGCCCCACGACGACGAGGAGCCGCTGGTCGCGGCCCGCGATCACATCGGCGACCGCGGCGCGGTCGGCCTCGACCTGCGCGGCCAGGCGGGGCGCGAGCGGCAGCTCCTCGCGCAGCTGCGCGGGTGAGGGGATCGCGTGGAAGGCCCGCACGCGCCGGTTCGAGGTGGACGCCGGGGTGTCGAGTTCGATGGTCATCTCATTACTCTTCCTGGTTGGCGACACCAGGCGGAGGTCCCGGTGCCATAGAAAAAGGCAGCGAGTGATCTCGCTGCCTTCGGCTCCGGGTCGTGCTGTTCGGTACTAGCGCACACGCGCCTCACCGACGGCCCCACCCGGAGCCTCGGTAAAGCGCCAATACGCGTTCATACCCACACAGCGAACATAGCACAGCTACCCCGCGAGCTCCTCGGCGAGCGTCTCGCCGTCGGTCACCGGGAGGGAGCAGACGGCGCCCCGGCACACGTAGGCGGCCGCGCGCCCATCGACGGGGCCGCGCCCCTCCAGCAACGGATGCGAATCCTTAGCTCCGGCAATGACTACCGCGCCGCCGGGGGCCAGGCGGCGCGCCTCCGCCACCAGCGCGGCGGCGCCCGTCCCGTCGGCGACCGCGATCTGCAGCCCCGCCGCGGCCTGCTCGGCAACGGCCAGGTGGTGTCCCGCCCCGCGCGGCACCCGGCGGATCAGCTCCCCGGACCGCGCCCGTGTGGCGGCGGCGAGGGCAGCGTAGTGCTCGCCGAGGAGGGCCTCGGCGTAGGTCAATGCCTCGGCGATCAGGCTCGCGCCCGCCGGCGTCGCCCCGTCCGCGGGGTCGCGCGGGCGGGTCAACAGGGCCTCCCCGTCCGACGGGGCGTCGTACCAGCTCCCGTCCGCGTCGACGTCACCGAACCGGACGATCGCGGCGTCCAGGATCGAGGCTGCCGCTGCGGCCCAATCGGATCCGCCGGTCCGTTGCGTCAGCGCGAGCAGCCCGGTGACCAGTGCGGCGTAGTCCTCCAGCATGCCGTCCGCCTCGCCGACGACCCCGCCCAGCGAGCTGCGACGTAGGCGCTCGCCGTCCCAATGGGTTCCGAGCACGTATCGCGCGACGGCCTCGGCCTGCTCGACCCTGCCCGCCTCCGCCAACGCGGTGATCGCGAGCCCGTTCCACACGGTGACGACCTTGTCGTCGCGACCCGGTTGCGCTCGCCCCGAACGTGATTCGAACAGTCGCCGCCGGACGTCGGCGAGCCGTACCGGATCCGGCTCGCCGTGCAGCTGCAGGGTCGACGTCCCGTGTTCGAAGGTTCCGCCCGGCGTGACCGCGAAAACCTCGGCAGCCCAAGCACCGTCGGCCTCGCCGAGCACCTCGACGAGTTCGGCGGGCGTCCAGATGTAGGTCGCGCCCTCCACGCCGTGCCCGTCGACGACGGTGTCCGCGTCGAGCGAGGACGCCAGCCCGCCACCGTCGACCCCGAGGTCCCGGACCAGGAAGTCGGCGGTCTCGCCGGCCACCCGGAGCGCCAGCGGCGAACCGGTCCGGCGGCCCAGGTGGGCGTAGAAGCGGAGCAGAAGTGCGTTGTCGTACAACATCTTCTCGAAGTGCGGCACCACCCAGTCGGCGTCCACGGCGTACCGTGCGAAGCCGCCGCCGAGCTGGTCGTAGATGCCGCCGCGGGCCATCGCCTCGGCGCACCGCACGGCCACGCCGTACGAGGCGGGGTCGCCGGACCGTTCGTGATGCCGCAGCAGGGCCTCTACGGTGGCCGACGGCGGGAACTTCGGGGCGCGCCCGAAACCGCCCGACGGGTCCTCGTCGGCGCAGATCGCGCGGACCGCCCCGGCCAGGTCGTCGGCGGTGGGGGCGGCACCGTCGGGCAGCCCGGCGGAGGCCTGGCGCAGGTGCGCGGCCACCTGCCCGGACACCCGGCCGACCTCGTCGCGCCGGTCGCGCCAGGTGTCGGTGATGGCCTCGAGGAGCTGCGGGAAGCTGGCCTGCCCGTTGCGCGGCTCGGGCGGGTAGTAGGTGCCGCAGTAGAAGGGCTCGCCGGACGGGGTGAGAAAGCAGGTCATGGGCCAGCCGCCCTGCCCGGTCATGGCGACGGTGGCGTTCATGTAGATCGCGTCGAGGTCGGGGCGCTCCTCGCGGTCGACCTTGATGCAGACGAAGCCGGCGTTCATCTGCGCCGCGATCGCCTCGTTCTCGAAGGACTCGTGCGCCATGACGTGGCACCAGTGACACGCGGCGTAGCCGATCGAGAGCAGGATCGGCACGTCGCGCTCGGCCGCCTCGGCCAGCGCGGCCTCGCTCCACTCCTGCCAGTGCACCGGGTTGTCCGCGTGCTGGCGCAGGTACGGGCTGGTGGACGCGCCGAGACGGTTCATGTCCCCATCCTGCCTCAGACCGCCGTCTTGACGCGGGAATCGGAACCGCCGTAGCGTCGATGTGCACACTGTCTACATACCTGCTCCGGAAGGACGACCCGGTGGGCCTGCTGACGTTCAGCCTCAACGTGACCCTGGACGGGTGCATCGACCACGAAGCCGGCATCGCCGACAACGAGACCCATGCCCTGTTCACGCGGCTCATGGACGCGAACGGCGCCATGCTGTGGGGGCGCACGACCTACGAGATGATGGAGGTCTACTGGCCGCTGGTCGCGCGCGGCGAGATCGACGCGCCGCCGGCGATCCGCGAGTGGGCGGAGAAGCTCGAGGCCAAGCCGAAGTACGTCGTCTCCACCACACGGAGCGAATTCCCGTGGACGAACAGCCATCACGTCACCGGCGACCTCACAACGGCGGTGCGCGCCCTGAAGGATCAGTATCCGGCAGGCGTGCTCGTCGGCAGCGAGGCGCTCGCCACCGAGCTGGACCGGCTGGACCTGGTCGACGAGTACCTGTTCCTCCTCCACCCCGTCATCGCCGGCCACGGCCCCACGCTCTACGCCCGGGGACTGCCCGCCCACCGCCGCCTCGAGCTGGTGTCGGCAGAGCCGCTGCGCAACGGCACCGTCGCCCTGCGCTACCGCTAGCGCAGGGCGACATTCCGGCTGTGGCCGTGCACCGCCTGAGGAACGACTACCCCACCAGCTTGTAGACCGTCGAGCTCCCGACCTTCGTCGCGGTGAAGTTCTTCTCCACCCAGCTCTGGATCTCGGACTTCCCACCGCCGGGCCGGAATCCGCCCGAGGAGACGTAGTAGGAGATCTTCCCGTCCTTCACCCACTGCTGGAACTGCGCGAGCGTCGGCGCGGGGTCGGAGCCGCTGAACCCGCCGATCGCGATCACGGGCCTTCCGGAGTTCAATTGCAGCGAGCCCTGGCTCTGCGCGCCGTTCACGGCGGCCGCCCACTGCGTCGTGGTGCTCTTGAGCAGCGCGATCAGCTCGGTGTTGGACTTCTCGTCGCCCGGCCGATTGCCCGGCTCGAGGGCCTCATCAGCGCTCACGCCCTCCGGGAGCTCCACGCCCGCCGGCAGCTCGACCTTCGTGCCGCCGCCCGACGGTGCCTTCCCCTCGCGCCCGGCGCCCGGCCCGCCACCGCCGAACATGTCGCCGGACTTCGCGGTCTTCACGGCCGTGGGTACGCCGCCACTGTGCGCGGTGCCCGCCGTGGAGACCGAGAACGCCACTGTCGCAACGCCACCGGAGAGGAGCGCGAGCACCAGCGCCGCGGCCACCGCGCGCCCCGCGCCCCGCCGGGTCACGACGAGCGCGCCGATCGCCGCCACCATCAGAACGCCCGCGACGATCCCCAGGACCGGCCACGCGTACCCCGCCCGCCAGGCACGGACGATGCCCCACCCGCCGGCGGCGAGCACCAGCGAGACCAGCGCGAGCGTGCCCGGCACCGTCGACCTGCGGCTCCACGCGACGGCCGCGCCGCCGCCCACGAGCACCGCGATCGCCGGGACCAGAGCCACCGTGTAGTACGGGTGCACGATGCCGCTCATGAACGAGAACGTGAGCCCGGTGATCACGAGCCACGTGCCGAAGACGGTGAGCCCCAGCGCGAGGTCCCGCTCCAGGCGACGCCGCACCACCAGCACAAGACCGATCACCAGCACCAGCAGCGCTGTCGGCAGCAGCCAGGAGATCTCGTTGCCGAACTCGTTGCTGAACAGCCGTGCCAGACTCGGCGAGCCGCCGAATCCGGTACCCGTCGCACCCATCCCGCCGGGCATGCCCTTGCCGCCGCCGAAGCCCGAGTCACCGCCACTGCTCCCGAAGATCCGGGCCAGCCCGTTGTAGCCGAGCACCAGGTCCATGAAGGTGCCGTCCTTCGAGCCGCCGATGTACGGGCGCGAGGACGCCGGCCACAGCACCGTCAGCAGCACGTACCAGCCGGCCGAGACGACCACGGCGACGACGCCCAACGCCAGATCCCGCGCACGGCGTAGCCAGGAGGTCTGCGCGAACAGCAGGTACGCGAGCCCGAACCCGGGCAGGACCAGCAGGCCCTGCAGCATCTTGGTCAGGAAGGCGAAGCCGAGCAGCGCGCCGCACGCCATGAGCCACCTCCACGACGCGGCCTGACACGCCCGCACGGTGCAGTAGGCGGCCGCGGTCATCAGCAGCACCAGGAGGGCATCGGGGTTGTTGAACCGGAAGATCAGGACCGCCGCCGGGGTCAGGGCGCAGACGGCGCCGGCCAGCAGCGCGCCGCCCGTCGCGATGCGATTCTCCAGCGAGCCGAGCAGCCGGCGCGTCGTCAAGTACACCAACCCGACGGTCCCGACCCCCATCAGCGCCTGCGGCAGCAGGATCGACCACGACGAGAGCCCGAACACCCGGACGAAGAGGCCCGTCACCCACAGCGCCGTGGGCGGCTTGTCGACGGTGATGACGTTGCCCGGGTCGAGCGAGCCGAACAGCCAGGCCTTCCAGCTCAGCCCGCCGGCCTGCGCCGCGGCGGCGTAGAACTCGTTGCCGTAGCCGCTGATCGACAGGTTCCAGCAGTACAACAGCGCCGTGGCGGCGAGCAATGCGGTCACGGCGCAGCGCCGCGGAGTCAAATACTTCACGCCGTCCACCCTGGCGGGCGGAACTGGACGGCCGCGCCCCTCACCCTGGGAGGTCGCTGCGAGATCGTTACCGGCGAGTAACCACTACCTCGGCGGATCCGCGTCCTCCGGGCCGGAGGACGGCGCACCGTCGGCCTCGGGGATGGACGGCCCCTCGATACCCGCGTGGTCCGTGCCGCCGGCCTCGTCGCCCTCGCCGGGCGCCTCGTCGTCGAACGACTCGGGGAGGTTCTTGACGTGCTTGTTCATCGAACGGATGAGCAGGAAGGTCACGGCCAGGAGCGCGACGATCACCGCGAGACCGAGGGGACCGGACTTGCCGAACTCCGGCCCCTTGGGCTTCTGCGGATCGGCGACGAGGACCGCCGCGTCGGACGCCAGTTGCAGGAGCGGACCCATCACAGCTCGATCCCGCTGAACAGATCCTTCTCGGGCATCCTGCTGCTGACCGTGGTCTTGGCCAGCTCGTACTCCTCGGTCGGCCACAGGCGCTGCTGCCACTCCATCGGCACCGCGAAGAAGGGCCCGTTGGGGTCGATCTGGGTGGCATGCGCGCGGAGCGCGTCGTCACGGACCGGGAAGTACTCGCTGCACTCGACCTGCGTGGTCACGCGGGCCATCATGTCGTTCTTCTCGTCCTTCCACCGGGCCAGCCACTCGGTGTACGGGTTCTCGAGGCCGTGCTTCTCGAATTCGTCCGCGAAGGCCTGGAACTTGCCGCGGAGGAAGCCGTGGCAGTAGTAGACCTTCGAGATCTGCCACGGCTCGCCGGCGTCGGGGAACTGCTCCGGATCGGCGGCGGCCTCGTACGCCGCCATCGAGACCTTGTGCGTCATGATGTGGTCGGGATGCGGGTACCCGCCGTTCTCGTCGTACGTGATCATCACGTGCGGGCGGAACTCCCGGATCAGACGCACCAGAGCCTCGGTCGGCACCTCGATCGGCTCCAGGGCGAAGCAGCCCTCCGGCAGCGGGGGCAGCGGGTCGCCCTCCGGCAGTCCGGAGTCGACGAAGCCGAGCCAGCGCTGCTCGACGCCCAGGATCGCGGCGGCCTTGGCCATCTCCTCCCGACGCACCTCGGGCAGGCGGTCCTTGATCCCGGGGACGTCCAGCGCGGGGTTGAGGATGTCGCCCCGTTCGCCGCCCGTGAACGTCGCGACCAGCACGTCGTTCCCCTCGGCCGCGTACCGCGCCATCGTCGCGGCACTCTTGCTCGACTCGTCGTCCGGGTGCGCGTGAACGGCGAGGAGGCGGTATCCGGTCATGGTCTCCAGTGTCCACGATCCGCGCGACCGGGCGTTCGCCGGGTACGCCCGACCCGGCGCGTCCGGCGCGACCTGCCGGACGCGCACTGCACGCGGGCCGATCGGACACCGATGTCGGGTGTGCTTCGATGGATCCATGTCGACAGGCCCCGTCCGCTCTTCCGACCGTTACCCCGACGAGCGCGATCCCGCCCGCGCCCGCCGGATCGGCGTCATCGGGCTGGTCGTGGTCGTGATCCTCGGCGTGCTCATCGCCTGGCTGGGGTATCAGAAGTTCTCCCGCCAACCCGTGACGGGCGAGACCGCGGGGTACAGCGTGCTCTCGGACTCGGCTGCCGAGGTCCAGGTCACCGTCACCCGTACCGACCCGTCGAAGGCGGTCAGCTGCGTCGTCTACGTCAAGAACAAGGCCGGCGACGAGATCGGCCGGCGCGAGTTCTACGTCGCACCGTCGCCGGACACCGTCGTCGTGGTGAGCAGTGAGGTGCGCACCACCGAGCCGCCCGCCGTCGGCGATGTCTTCGGTTGCGGAACGGACGTGCCCGCGTATCTTGACCGTCCGTGAGCACTGACAACACACCCACGTCTGGGCAGCCGGCCCGCAATCGCGCGCGGCCGGCGTTCGCCACCGTCTCCCAGCGCCTCCGCCGGCCACCCGGCCACCACTCCCGCCCGAAGCCGGCGTTCGCGACCGTCTCGTCCCCTTACTTCCCCCCGATCGTCGGCCTCTTCGTCGGCGTGATGATCATCAGCAACATCACCGGCACCAAGGCCGTGCTGTTCGCCCCGTCGCTGCACCTCGAGTTCCTCGGCCTGAAGATCGACGGCATCGCCACCGACGGCGCCTTCTACCTCTTCCCCCTCGCCTACGTGCTCGGCGACGTGATCTCGGAGGTCTACGGCTTCCGTGCGATGCGCCGGGTGATCGTCACCGGCTTCGCGATCCTCGCGCTGGCCGCCCTGTGCTTCTGGATCACCACCACCCTCCCCGCCGCCCCCGATTGGCCCAACGACGAGGCCTTCCGGACCGTGGCCGGCGTCGTCCCGCGGTTCCTCGTAGCGGGCCTGGCCGGCTACCTCGTGGGCGAGTTCATGAACTCCTGGGTGCTGGTGCGGATGAAGGCCTGGACCGGCGAGAAGCACCTCTGGTCCCGTCTGCTCGGATCGACGGTGGTCGGCGAGTTCTTCGACACCCTGGTGTTCTGCTCGATCGCCGCCCCTGCTCTCGGGTTCACCAGCCCCGGCCAGTTCCTCAACTACATGATCCTCGGTTTCGTGTGGAAAACGCTGGTCGAGATCGTGATCATGCCCCTGAGCTACGCCCTCTGCGCGTTCCTCAAGCGGCGCGAGCCCACATACCAGCAGGCATTGCTGGCGACCTGATCCGGCCAACCCGCTTGCAGCTTTCGTGCTAGGATGAGCGGATACACGGTTCCGCATGGAGCCGTGTATTGCTGCATTTGCGGGCCCCGGGCACCGTTCCAGGGCCGGCTCGGCTGCGGATCGTTTCTCCCGCAGCGGGCCCCGCCGACTACGACGAAGGACTTCAGATATGACGGACACTCAGGTGACGTGGTTGACCCCCGAGTCCCATGAGCGCCTCAAGAACGAGTTGGACGCGTTGATCGCCAACCGCCCCGTCATCGCCGCCGAGATCAATGAGCGCCGCGAAGAGGGCGATCTCAAGGAGAACGGTGGCTACCACGCCGCGCGCGACGAGCAGGGTCAGCAGGAGGCGCGCATCCGCCAGCTGCAGGAGCTGCTCAACAACGCGAAGGTCGGCGAGGCGCCCACGCAGTCCGGCGTGGCACTCCCCGGCTCGGTCGTGAAGGTGTACTACGACGGTGACGAGAAGGACGTCGAGACCTTCCTCATCGCCACCCGCGAGGAGGGCGCGCAGGAGAACGAGCTGGAGATCTACTCCCCGAACTCCCCGCTCGGCGCGGCGCTCATCAACGCGAAGGTCGGCGAGACCCGCGAATACACCATCCCCAGCGGCGCCACCGTCAAGGTCACCCTGGTCAGCGCGGAGCCGTACCACTCGTAGGTTCCGCTCCAGGCCGTGCGAAAGCGGGCCCGCCCTCGGGCGGGCCCGCTTTCGGCATGCAGGGGGCTCCGCGCTCGGCTATCCGGCTCGGGTGCGGAGCAGCTGGCTGACGGTGACGAAGGCGTACCCCTGGTCGGAGAGCGCCGTCATCGCGCGGTCGAGCGCCGTCGCGGACGAGACGAAGGTGTCGTGCAGCATCACGATCTGTCCGGGCTTCATCTTCATCAGCACCTGCGTCAGCCCGTCGGGATCGGCCTGGTAGTTGTAGTCCATCGAGTCCAGGTCCCACAGGATCTGCGTGAGACCGAGGCGCTTGCCGGCGTCCACGACCGACGGCGAGGTGTGCCCGCCCATGGGCCGGAACAGCGTGGGCGTACTGCCCACGGAGGTGCGGATGGCGTCGTTGGTCTGCTGCAGTTGGGCCGTCTCGTCGGCGTCCGACAGGGTGGTCATGTCGGGCTGCGTCCAGGTGCCGTTGGCGACCTCGTTCCCGGTGCCCGCGATCGCGGTCATGATGTCGGGGTTCAGGTTGACCTGCGCACCGGTGACGAAGAACGTCCCCTTGCCGCCGTGCGCGTCGAGGGTCTGCAAGAACTGCCGGGTCACGGGGCCGGGGCCGCCGGAGAAGGTCAGCGCCACGCACTTGCTCTTCGCGCAGTCCACGCTGCCGTCCGGGAGCAGGACGGGCTTGGTCACCGAGCGCGCCTGCGCCTGCGCCGCCGGCGTGGGCGAGGTCGGACCGCTCGGGGCACCGTCGCCCTGGCCCGACGGTGCGCCGCTCCCCCCACCGTTGCCGGCGGGCTTGGGCGGCGCCGCGGGCGCCGGCGTCGCGGGCACGGTGGGCTGCGGCTTCGTGGCGACGCTGGGCGGCGGAACGACGACGGTCATCGTGGCCGGCGCGGGCGGGGACGGGACCGGGGCGGTCTGTCCGGGGGGCAGGGCGCCGGGGTTGACGCCCGAACCCGGTGCGGCCGAGGCGCCCGACGGTGCCGAGGGCAGCGGATCGAAGGTCAGGCTCGACCCTGCGCGGTTGGTACCGGTGCCGGTCACACCGCATCCGACCGCGACGGCCGCCGCGATCGCGAGGGCACTCCCCGCGACCGCGTAATTGCGGACCTTCCGGCTCTGATTGGGCCTCAAGAACTCACTCCAGCCACTTGTGTCATCTTCTACAACAAGAGCCACATTAGTCCCATGAACCCTGAAGGGGAAGTCGAAGGTTCAGATGGTGACCGAGTCGTTACGCCCGAACGGCCACGGTCCGGCGCCGAATAGAATCTGGATCGTGCCGCCATGGGGATCGAGGAGACGTCGGTGAAGCTGGTGTACCTGCACGGCGTGGGGAGCGGCGACGTCGGCGGCAACTGGCTCACCGGCCTCAACTTCGGTCTGCAGCACATCGGCGCCGCCCCGGTCACCGCCGCCGACGTGCTCGCCCCCCGGTACTCCAACCACCTCCACGGTCTGCGCCCCGCCGTCGATCATCCCGCCATCACCTACGCCGAACAGGACGACGCCGATGCCCGCCGGGCGTTCACCGCCCGGCAGGCACGACTCGCCGAGCGCATCCGCCGGTTCGAGGGCGTGCGTGGCCTGGCGTTCACCGACGTACCGAAGGGGCTGGTCGATCGTGTGCAGACGATCGGCCTCGACCACGCCGTGCTGGGCGCGCTCAAGCAGGTGCAGAACTACCTGACCGATGAGGGCGTTCGCGCGACCGTTCTGCAGCACATCCTCGACGAACTCCCCACCGACGACGGCGACATCGTCCTCGTCGGTCACAGCCTGGGCAGCATCATCGCCATCGACCTCCTCGACCACCTCCCGCCCGACCTCCATGTCCGGCGCTTCGTCACCATCGGCAGCCCCGGCGGCAACGAGACGCTGCACCGGGCCCCCGACCGGATCCTCCGGCGCTTCCCGTATTCCCGGGTGGGCGACTGGTCGAACTTCATCGATCCGCTCGATCCCGTGACCGCGGGCCGGGGGCTGTCGGACGTTTTCCCCGAGGCGAACGACTTCTGGATCGGCGGCGGCGCAGGCCATCTCGCGAGCATGTACACCTCGCACCCCGCGTTCGCGACCATCATCGACGACGCGCTGCAGCGCACCGTCGACGCAGCGGAGGCGCGTCCGCGGCTCAGCGACGCCGATGCGGGGACCCTGCTCACGCTCGCCTACCTCGGCGTGATGAGTGAAAGCGTCGCCGGCAGTGCCGCCCGGGAGAAGTTCGACGGGGTCGTGAGCATGCTGCGGCGCAGCTACGTCGAGGAGATCGAGCACCGGGTCGGCGAACTGCCGCCCGAGCTGGCGGAGCTGGTCGCGGGGAACATGCCGGAGCTCCCGGCTCGGTGGACCCTGCGCGACGCCGTGACCCAGATCGTGCAGCTCGCCTACTCGGACCTGGTCGCGCCGTACGGCATCGACATCACGGACGCGGCGATCGATGCGATCCCCACGATCCTGCGCCGGCTGGGCTTCCCCGACGCCGTCGGCGAACAGGTCCGCACCGGGGTCCGCAGGGTCGACGACCGACTCGGTCCGAAGCCCCTGTTCCGCACCCGGACCCGGCTCGCCCTGATCGCGACCGCCGGTCTCCTCGCCGCAACCGGCCCGCTCGGCGTCGGCGCGTGCCGGGCGCCGGGAACCAGGGGGATCGGCGCCGCGCGGACCGGACTCGCCCGGTTCGGGCCGGGCGGGGTCGCCGGTGGACTCGCAGCGGTCGGCGGGCTCGCGCTGGCCGGCGTTGTCACGGCGATCATCGCCCTCGCCCGCCCCGGCTCGTACGCGGTCTTCGCCGATCCGACCGCGGTGCGGGTCCAGGTCGCGATCGCACAGTGCCTGCGCGACCTCGGCGTCGCCGAGAGCCCGGCTCCGGCCGCCGCCGGCCGAGAACACCGTGAACGCGCAAGCGACGCCCAAGAGGGCGGCAAGGTCTGAGCCGGACGATCGAGCGGTGATGACCACCTACCAGGCGCCGTTGCGGCAGCGGAATCCGGCCGCGTTCGTCGCCGTCGTCGTCACCACGGCGATCGCGTTCGTGCTCGTCGTCGCCGTCGCCGCCCTGGCCGCCGCGCTCGGGATTCTCCTCCTCCTCGCCCACGCGTTGTCCGACCCGGTGGTGCACGACCGCCACGATGAGACCTCCGTCCGATTCCGGGCCGGCCTGTTCAGTCGGGACGCAGGATCCGGCGAGGACGTCAGCGACGCGATGTGCATGCGGATACTCGGATCGTTCGACGCCCGGGATCGGTGGTACCCGCCGGTCCCGTGGTTCGACGGTGCGGTCGCCGTCTCCGGCGACGACGCGACGGTCGCCGTGACCCACCCCATCACGGCGGATGCCGATCGGGGCGTCGCCACGACGACCGTGCGCTTCCGCTACGAGGGCGGCCGCTGGCAGTTCTGCGGGGTCAGCTGAACGCGTTCTCCAGGTCCGCGATCAGGTCGCCGATGTCCTCGATCCCGACCGACAGGCGCACCAGATCCTCGGGCACCTCGAGCTGCGAGCCCGCAGTGGACGCGTGGGTCATGGCGGCCGGGTGCTCGATGAGGGACTCGATACCGCCCAGCGACTCGGCGAGCGTGAAGATCTCGGTCCGCGCGCAGAACCGCTGCGCCGCCTCCCGACCGCCGGCCAGGCGCACCGAGATCATGCCGCCGAAGCGCTTCATCTGCTTGGCCGCGACCGCGTGGTTCGGGTGGCTGTCCAGGCCCGGGTAGAGCACCGTCGACACCTCCGGTCGGCCCGCGAGGAACTCGACGACCCGCTCGGCGTTGTCGCAGTGCCGGTCCATGCGCACGCCGAGCGTCTTGATCCCGCGCAGCGCCAGGTACACGTCGAACGGGCCGGGCACCGCGCCCGCGCCGTTCTGCAGGAACGCGAAATCGGTGTCGAGCTGCTCGTCGTTGGTGATCAGTGCGCCGCCGACGGTGTCGCTGTGGCCGCCCAGGTACTTCGTCACCGAGTGCAGCACCACATCGGCGCCCAGCGTGAGCGGCGTCTGCAGGTAGGGGCTCGCGAAGGTGTTGTCCACCACCAGCTTCGCGTTGCCGGCGTGCGCCACCTCGGCCAGGGCCTCGATGTCACCGATGTTCAGCAGCGGATTGGTGGGCGTCTCGATCCACACCAGCTTCGTGTTCGGGCGGATCGCCGCGCGCACCGCGTCGACGTCGTTGATCGGCGCCGGGGTGTGCTCGATCCCCCACTGCGAGAAGACCTTGTCGATCAGGCGGAAGGTGCCGCCGTAGGCGTCGTCGGGGATGACGAGGTGGTCGCCGGGGCGCAGCGCGGCGCGCAGCATGCAATCGGTGGCCGCCATGCCGGACGCGAAGCCGCGGCCGAAGGTCCCTTCCTCGATCGCGGCGAGGTTCGCCTCGTACGCGCGTCGGGTCGGGTTGCCCGTGCGGGCGTACTCGTAGCCACCACGCATGCCGCCCACACCGTCCTGGGCGAAGGTGGAGCTGGCGTAGATCGGCACGTTGACCGCGCCGGTCAGCGGATCGGGCTCGTAGCCGGCGTGGATCGCCCGGGTCGAGAAGCCCTGCGCCGCATGCTTGTCGATCGCGCTCTTCTGCTCACTCATGATCGAGGCCCTTTCTACTTGCCGTGGGAGAGGTAGTTCAGCACGTCGTGCCGGGTGATGACGCCGACGGGCTTACCGTCGTCGATCACCATGAGCGCGTCGGACTCGCGGAGCGCGGCGTTGGCGGCCGAGATCGGCTCGCCCGCGCCGATGAGCGGGAACGCGGGACCCATGTGCTTGCTCACGGGATCCGCGAGGTTCGCGCGGCCCTCGAAGACGGCGGAGAGAAGCTCGCGTTCGGTGACGGCGCCCGCGACCTCGCCCGCCATGATCGGCGGCTCGGCACCGACGACGGGCATCTGCGAGACGTTGTACTCGGCGAGGATCTCGATGGCGTCGCGGATGGTCTCCGACGGGTGCGTGTGCACCAGGTCGGGCAGCTCGCCCTTCTTGCCGCGCAGGATGTCGCCGACGAGGGCCTCCTGCTCGTTGGGATCGAGCGGCGCGCGCAGGAAGCCGTAGCTCGACATCCACTTGTCGTTGAAGATCTTCGACAGGTAGCCGCGGCCACCGTCGGGCAGCAGGACGACGACGACCGCCTCCGGATCCCGCTCCGCGACGCGCAGCGCCGCGACGACGGCCATGCCGCACGAGCCGCCGACGAGCAGGCCCTCCTCGCGGGCGAGGCGGCGGGTCATCTCGAAGGAGTCGGCGTCGGAGACGGCGATGATCTCGTCGGGGATGTCGGGGTCGTAGGCGGTGGGCCAGAAGTCCTCGCCCACGCCCTCGACGAGGTACGGGCGGCCCGTGCCCCCGGAGTAGACCGAGCCCTCGGGGTCGGCGCCGACGACCTTGACCTTCCCGCCGGACACCTCCTTGAGGTAGCGGCCGGTGCCGGTGATGGTGCCGCCGGTGCCGACGCCCGCCACGAAGTGGGTGATCTTGCCCTCGGTGTCGCGCCAGATCTCGGGGCCGGTGGTCTCGTAGTGCGAGGCGGGGCCGTTGGGGTTGGAGTACTGATTCGGCTTCCAGGCGCCGGGGATCTCGCGGACCAGGCGGTCGGAGACGTTGTAGTACGAATCGGGATGCTCGGGCGCGACGGCGGTCGGGCACACCACGACCTCCGCGCCGTAGGCCTTGAGCACGTTGCGCTTGTCCTCGCTCACCTTGTCCGGGCAGACGAAGACGCACTTGTAGCCGCGCTGCTGCGCGACGATCGCGAGGCCGACACCGGTGTTGCCGGAGGTCGGCTCGACGATCGTGCCCCCGGGCTTCAGCTCCCCGGACTCCTCCGCGGCGTCGATCATCTTCACCGCGATCCGGTCCTTGCTGGACCCGCCGGGGTTGAGGTATTCGATCTTGGCCGCGACCAGGCCCGATCCGGGCTTCACCACGGAGTTCAATCGAACCAGAGGGGTGTCGCCGATCAACTCACTGACGTGTCCTGCGATACGCATGCCTCCATCGTCCCAGAACGGCCCGGCCCGCCTCACGGCCGGTGCCCGGGTCGGGCAGTAGATTGGCACTCATGGGGTACTCCCGAAGCCGCATGACCCGCGACGCGCTGTACACCTCGGCCGCCGCGGTCGGCAGCGCCGGAGCCACCTGGGGCGCCTACGCGCTGCTCACCAAGCAGGCGCGCACCGCGCGCACCGTCATCCCGCACCGCACCGACAAGGCACCGTCGAAGGATGGGATCTACTCCCCCGGCACCACCGTCGTCGAGCGGCCCGGGCCGCACCACGTCGCGGACGTGAGCCTCATGGTCTTCGGGGACTCCACGGCCGCCGGTCTCGGGGTCGACGATGCCGAGCACACGCCCGGCGTGCTCCTCGCGCGCGGCGTGGTGGCCGAGACGGGGCGTACGGTGCGGCTGGCCGTCAAGGCGATCGTCGGGGCGACGTCGAAGGGGCTCGCGGCACAGATCGAGGCCGCGTTCATCGCCAAGCAGATCCCGGACGTGGCGGTGATCATCGTGGGCGCGAACGACGTGACGGCGCTCAACGGCTTCGAGGCCTCCGCGCGACGCCTCGGCGCGGCGGTCGCGCAGCTGCGCGGCGCGGGCGCCGAGGTGGTGGTGGGCACCTGTCCGGACATCGGGGTGGTGCAGGCGATCCCGCAGCCCCTACGGTCGGTGATCCGGCGGTACGGCCTGCAGCTGGCGTCGCGGCAGCGCGCGTACGTGCTCGCCGCGGGCGGCCATCCCGTGCCCTTCGCCGACACCCTGACCCCCGAGTTCCTCGAGGCGCCCGAGCGCATGTTCTCGCCGGACAACTTCCACCCGTCGGCGGCCGGCTACGAGCTGGCGGCGCGCCTGCTCCTCCCCGAGGTCCTCGCGGCGATCGGCGAGTGGCACGGCCCGTTGCCGTCGCCGCCGGAGGTCTCCGAGGCCGCCGACGCGAACGGTCTGACGGCCCGCCTGACCAGGGTCCTGCACCGCGCCTGACGGTCCCGCAGACGCCGAACGCCCCGCAGCCGGGGCTGCGGGGCGTTCGGACGGCCGTAATTAGTCGCTGCTGTAGAAGTAGCTCAGCAGGCGCAGGATCTCGACGTACAGCCAGACCAGGGTGACGGTCAGGCCGAGCGCCACGCCCCACGCCGCCTTCGACGGTGCGCCGGCGCGGATCAGCTGGTCCGCCTGGTCGAAGTCCAGCAGGAAGCTGAACGCCGCGATCGCGATGCACACCAGCGAGAAGATGATCGCCATGGTGCCGCCGCCGCGCAGCGGATTGTCTCCGGTGAACAGGTAGAGAACCATGTTGCCGAGAGACAGGACCAGCACGCCGATCATGGCGCCGACCAGCATGCGGGTGAAGCGGGGCGTGACGCGGATGGCGCCGGTCTTGTAGACCACCAGCATGCCGATGAACACGCCGACGGTGCCGAGCACGGCCTGCCCGATCAACGCGCCCGCGCTGATGTTCCCGCTGACGTTGAAGGTGATCACCTTCGAGATCGAGCCCACGAACAGGCCCTCGAACGCGGCGTAGGCCAGCACGATGGCCGGGTTGTCCTGCTTGCGTCCGAAGCTGGCGACGAGCACCAGCGCGAGGCCGCCGAGGGCGCCCACGATCATGAGCGGCGCAGCCAGGCCCAGGTTCTGGGAGATCAGGGCGAACGCGGCGATCGCGAAGACGATGAGCACGCCCAGCGTGGACGCCGTCTTGGTGACCACGTCGTCGATGGTCATGGACCGCGTTCCCGCACCCTGCTGGTACGGGGCCTGCGGCGGCTGCTGGTACTGCTGGAACTGCATGCCCTGAGCGGCGCCGGCGGCGCCCATGCCCATGTTCATGCCCTGCGGGTACCCCTGCTGCGGGTACCCCTGTTGGGGGTACCCCTGCTGCGGGTAGCCCGCGGGCGCACCCGCCTGGCGGGTGTCCTTCGTCAGCCCGCGGAAGATCGGGTTGCTGCTCTCGCGCACCGTGGGGTCCTTTCCCTGGTCGTGCACCTACATACCGTTCAACGAACGGGCCGACGGTTGCGTTCCCGCATTCGACCGTTCTTTACGAACAGCTTACCCATCTCCGGGACACCGCGCAGGAACCTCATGCGGCGGGACGATCCAGTAGGTCGTAGAGGCGCCGGCGCAGCTCCTCGCGAGGCACGACGGACTCCACTGCGGCGAGCGACTCCGCATCGTCGCTGCGCAGCACGCCGAGCACCACATGGGCGCCCTCGATGCTGCGATCCTTCCTGTTCACGGCCTCGCGGAGCGCGAGCTGCAGCGACTTCTTCGCGCCGGGCCCGAAGGGGATGTTGCCCGCGCGGAACCGTTTGCGAACGGGGCGGAGCAGGTCGAAGCCGAAGCGCTCCGACACCGCGTCCGCGACGGCCGCCACGTCGATGCCGATCCCCTTGAGGGCGTCGGCGTCCCGATCGGTCAGCACGCGCCCCACGTCCGCGGCGCGCACGGCGTCGACGGTGAGCCCGACCTCACCGAGCTCGCTCCGCAGATCCCCGTCGACGGTGCCGAGTACCCCGAGCAACAGGTGCGTGGGGGTGATCCGGTCGGCGCCCGCGTCGCGCGCCTCCTCCTGCGCGAGCACGACCGCGACGCGGGCGCTCCTGGTGAACCGTTCGAACATGCTGTTCCCGCTTCCCGGCTATTTGCCGTACTTCTTGTGCACCGCTTGCCGACTGACCGCGAGGTGTTCCGCGATGTCCTGCCAGGACCATCCGAGGTTCCGAGCGTTGGACACCTGGACCGCCTCGAGTTGGTCGGCCAGCTTCCGCAGTGCGACGACGGCCCGGAGCCCCTCCGCGGGGTCCCGTGATGCCGCCGATCCGACGAGGGTGGGTGGTGAGCTCACGCCCGTCAATCTACGTTGACGTCGTCCGGCTGTCAATCTACGTTGACAGGTTCGACGGTGCGCCGCGCGCTACGCTTTCCCGGCGCCCCCATAGCCCAATTGGCAGAGGCAGCAGACTTAAAATCTGCGCAGTGTCGGTTCGAGTCCGACTGGGGGCACGCCATCGCCCGCCCCTCGCGACGGTCGCGCGCCGTGCCCGCGCGGCCCTCCACCTATGACACGGAGGACCGCGCCGGCGATCCGGACTACTTGCCGGGCATCGGCAGGAACTCCAGCACATCGAGCGTGCCGACCGCGAGGTGCGGATGCCCTCCAACAGGCCGTCGAAGGCCTCCCGCGAGTCGGCCTGCATCACGGAGTACCCGCCGACGGTGCCGTCGCCCCCGGTCTCCGGCGAACCGCCGTCGACGATCGCCGCACCCGCCTTGCCGAACCACTGCATCCAGGCGGCCATACCGGCCCGCTGCTCTTCGGGAGACGTCTCAGCCATCCGCTCCGCCGCCGACTGATGGGCGCGATAGAGCACGGGGTACTTCGCCATGAGATCCCCTGCTTCCGTCGCTGGCTCCGTGTTGAACCGGTCGTATCGCCAGCAGCGACAACGTGATCCGCAACCGTACGAGTAAGAGCTCGAACAGCCGGGCAGCTATCGGACGCGCGTGGCCGTCAGCGCTGCACCCGGTAGTGCACGAACTCGACACCGCAGTCGAAAGTGCGGGAACCGATCCGCTCCAATGCGGTCATCCTGCCCTGCTGTGGGAAGTACGGGATGCCGCCGCCGACGAGCACCGGGTACACCCGCATGCGGTACTCGTCCACGAGGTCCAGGCGGGCGGCCTCCGCGGCCAGCCCGGCGCCGCCGACGCCGATGTGCCCGTCGCCCGGCTGGGCGCGCAGCCGTGCGACCTCCTCCGCCAGATCACCGTCGGCGAGGCGGGTGTTGGCGCCGTGCACCTCGGTCAGCGTCGTCGAGAACACGACCTTGGGGAGCGACTTCCAGAGCGCGGCGAACACGCGCTCGTCGGCGTCGAGCGGCTGCGTCTCCTCGGCGTCGTCCCAGTAGAGCATCGTCTCGTACAGCCTCCGCCCCATGAGGTGCACGCCCAGTCCACGGACCTCGTCAGTGGCGAACCGGAACACCTCCTCGTCGGGCTGGGACCAGTCGAACGTGCCGTCCGGCCCCACGATGTACCCGTCGGCCGACGTGCTCAGGGAATAGGTCACGCTGCGCATCAGCGAGTCACCACCTCGTCGTGAACGTCTTCGGTCGCCTGCATTCTCCACTGTTTCAGTCCGAAAGGTGGCGCTGCCCGTGAAGAATCGTGCACAGCCACAGACCAGGGACCCGCTGCGGAGCAGCGAACGACATCCCCGACGTCGATCCGTCGTACGACTGCTGGCAGTGCGACGAACATCGGAAAGTGCGCCCGGCCTGACCGACACGCCCCGGCAAAGTCAGCCGGAACGCTCGGTGCCGATCGACACGGGGAGCCCTGTGCGATAGGGCGGCGCGATGTCGTTCTCGTCGAAGGCACGCAGGATCCGGCGACGCAGCTCACGCTCGACGGCCCACTGCCGGTTCGCGCGCACCCGCACCGTCAGCCGGATGCTCACACGGTCGGCGGTGGCACCGTCGACACCCAGCATGTCGGGGGCGCCGAGCACGTCCTCCGACAACGGCTCCTCGCCCACGGCCTCCAGAGCGGCCTCGAGCGCGACCCGGCAGGCGAGGTCCACGTCGGCGGAGTACGAGATGGGCAACTGCAGGAAGGCGACCGCGTAGTCCTGACTGAAGTTGGCCACGCGCATGATCTCTCCGTTGCGCACGTACCAGAGCGTGCCCTGAACGTCGCGCACCGTCGTGATCCGCAGGCCCACGGTCTCGACGGTGCCCGTCACCTCACCGACGTCCACGACGTCACCGACGCCGTACTGATCCTCGACCAGCATGAAGATGCCGGAGATGAAGTCCCGCACCAGGTTCTGTGCACCGAAGCCGAGGGCGACGCCCACGACGCCGGCCGATGCGATCAGCGGTGCAACGTTCACCCCGAGGATCGCCAGCGACTGGATGACGACCCAGATCAGCACGAGGAAGGACACGGCGGACTTCAGCACCGAGCCGATGGTCTCGGCCCGCTGCGCCCGCCGGGCGCGGTTCTCCCGATCCCGTTGCGCCTTACCCGGGTCGTCGACGGTGCGCCGCCGCACCGCAGGGAGCCTCCCGCCACGGATCCTCCCCCAGCCGAATCGTCGTGGGGCGGTGTCCTCTCCGCGACGATTGCCGCGGACGAGCCGGTCGATCCCTCGATGCAGCACATACCGCACCACGATGGCGAGGACGACGTACAGGCCGATCTCCAGGGGCCTGTGGATCAACCACTGTCGTCCGTTCTCACTGAGTTGCAGAGCCAGGTCGGACATGTCCCCGACGGTACGGACGCTCGCGAGACGCGCAAGTTCCGTCAACGGCGGCTGGGCGGATCAGTGTTGGTGAACCACGTCGTAGATCACCTTGAGCACGCCGTTCGGGTACGCCTGCGATTCCCGCAGGCGCAGCGCGGTGGCGTCGCGGTCCTCGCGGCCGAAGATGCTCTTGCCCGCACCGAGGAGGTACGGGAAGACGAGGAGGTTGTAGCGATCGATGAGGCCGGCGTCGGCGAGGTTGCGGGCGAGCTCGGGGCTGCCGTGGATGAAGATCGAGCCGCCGTCGGTCTCCTTGAGCGCGGCGATATCGTCCGCGGAGCGCAGGATCGTCGTGGCACCCCAGCCGTCGACGAGGTCGTCCTCACCGATCGTCGTGGAGGCGACGTACTTCGGCAGGTCCCGGTACGCGGCGTGATCCTCGGACCGGGGCCACACCGCGCCGAAGGCCTCGTAGCTGCGTCGACCGAACAGCAGCGCCGTCGTCTCCTCGAGCTCTTCGCCTTTGAGCGAGAAGACCTCCGGTAGGAACTCGTGCCTCGCCACCCAGCCACCGCTGCGATGTCCTTCGACGGTCCCGCCGGGCGAGTCCGCCACCCCGTCGAGCGAGATGAATCCCGTGTACACCAGTTCGCGCGTCATGCCGCTCACCCTAGTGCGCGGGTCAGCTTCGTCACCGCCACGTGACCATCGATCCCCCGTCGAGTAGCCTGGGTGGCGTCGCGAAGGACATCCGGACGAGGCGCACCGTACCCGGCGAGCGAAAAGACGGTGTGAACCCGAGGAGGTTCGCACCATGGCATGGATCGTTCTGATCGTCTCCGGCGTTCTCGAGGCCGTCTGGGCCACTGCGCTCGGCAAGTCCGAGGGCTTCTCCCGCCTCACACCGTCGATCGTGTTCGGCGTCGCGCTGGTCGCCAGCATGGGTGGACTCGCGTACGCGATGCGGGAGTTGCCGGTCGGCACGTCGTACGCCGTGTGGGTCGGCATCGGCGCCACCCTCACTGTCGTCTATGCGATGGTCACCGGCGCGGAATCCACGTCCCTGGCCAAGATCGTCTGCATCATGGCCATCGTGGGTGGCGTCATCGGGCTCAAGCTCGCCCACTGACGCCGCCCGACCCTCGCCGACGCCCACATGGGCTCATGCGGCGCGGGCGGCCAGCCGGTTGCCGGGATCCAGCACGCGGTCGACGGTGCCGTGCCGCGCCTCGGCGCGGCGCACCGCGGTCTCCCACTGCTCGGGGTCGCCGAGGTCGGCGACCAGGGCGTAGACATCGCCCGACAGCACGGAGACCACGTCGCGGAAGTTCGATCCCACGGCCGTGACTCGGGTCCCGGAACAGCACAGGTCACTCACCAGGCGGGCCGTCGCGTCGGTGCCGTCCAGCACCACGATCACGCCCTCCGCAGCAACGTTCTTCATTTCCGTCTCCCTTCGCCGTACGCCGATAACGTTAGGCGACGAAACCTCTCCGTGCGCTGCCACGAGGCTGTGAGTTCGTCAACAGTGCGTTAAATCGCGGGGGCGGCATCGGCGAGCCCCATGGCCACGCCGTCCAGGATGTCGTGCTCCGACACGACCAGCTCGGTGACGCCCACCGCGGCGAGCCGCTCGGCGAGGCGCAGCGCGACCAGCGCCCCGCCGCCGATCACGTCGGCGCGGCCGGGATGCATGGGCCCCAGTGCGAGTCGCTCGGCGGCGGTCATCCGTACGAGCCGGCGGCACAGCGCGCCGAGGTCGCCGAGCGGAACTCGTGCGCCGTGGATCCGGACGGGGTCGTACTCGTCGAGGCCGAGTGCGAGCGCGGCCAGCGTGGTGAAGGTGCCGGCGACGCCGATCCACGTCCGCACGCCGTCGAGCGGCACGACGACGGTGGCCTCGTCGAGGGCGGCGTCGATGTGGAAGGTCGCCTCCGCCACCTCGGCGGCCGTCGGCGGGTCGGTGTGCAGCGCGCGCTCAGTGATCCGCACGCAGCCGATGTCGGCCGAGAACGCATGTGCCACGGCGCCATCGGACCCCACGACCAGTTCCGTCGATCCCCCGCCGAGATCCACGACGAGAGTCGGATCGGTCGCAGCGAGCCCGACGGTGGCCCCGCGGTACGACAGTGCGGCCTCCTCGGTCCCGGAAATCACCTCGGCCCGCGCACCGGGCGTGATCCGACCCAGCGCGGCGGCGGTGAGCTCGAGGAAGGCCTCCCGGTTCGACACGTCGCGGGCGGCGGAGGTCGCGACCATGCGTACGCGGGTCGCGCCCAGTTCCAGTGCCGTGGTGACGTACTCGTCGAGCGCCATGCGGACGCGCTCAAGCGCCTCGGCGGCGAACTCACCCGTCGCGTCCACGCCCTGGCCCAGCCGGACGATCCGCATCTCACGGTGCAGCTCCGCGAGCCCGCCGCCGGGCTCCGAGCGCGCCACGTACAGACGAATACTGTTGGTGCCGCAGTCGATCGCCGCGACGACACCCGCGAAGGACGAGCTCACCGACCGCCCCAGGGGAACTGCGGCTCGGGCCAGTCGACGGGGATGGCGCTGCCGCGCAGTCCGGCCGCGGCGGCGAGGGCAACGGCCTCGTCGCCCAGGCGGACCACACCGGGGCCCTCGGCGAGCGCGTACGCGATGAGTACGTGCAGGCACTTCACCCGGTCCGGCATCCCGCCGCCGGTGAAGTCGGTTCCCAAATCCTCCAACGCGTTCCGCGACTCCAAGTAGTGCCGGTGGGCGGCGCGGTAGTTCTCGGCGATCGATTCGTCGGCGGCGAGCAATGCCTCCATCTCGCGCATGATGCCCGCGCTCTCCTGCCGGCTCGCCTCGGCCGTGAGTCGCGGATCCGTCAGGTAGTACAGCGTCGGGAAGGGCGTGCCGTCGGGCAGCCGGGGCGCGGTCTTGACAACGGCGGGCTCGCCGTCGGGCGTGCGGTAGGCGACGGCGAGGACGCCGCGCGGGGCGCGGCCCAACTGCTCGGCGACTCTGTCCAGGTCCGCCTGGGCGACAACGGATCCGCTCATCAGTGCGGCACCGCGATCGTGCGCCAGACATTGGTGTACCACGGATTCTGCTTCGCCTGTTCCGCCTCGACCTGTTCGATCGAGGGAGCCGGCGCCCCGGGGACCTGCACGCGGTACGGCGTCTCCCCCGGCATCACGTACTGGAGCCGGATCCTGGCCTGCGCCTTGATGTACTCGGGATCGTCCTGCAACCGCTTCCGCTCTTCGAGCCGCGCGATGTCCGCGAGCAGCTGCGCGTGCTCGGCGGCCACCTTGTCCTCGCGCGCCTGCTCGGACAGGTACGTCCGTACGGGCACTGCGAGCGTGAGCGCCAGGACGCACAGCACCAGGAACAGCACGACGGTGCGCCCCGCACGCCGTCCGTCCGAACGGCCTTCGCCGCCGGACGGGGTTCGCACGAGGCGGGACCTGCTGCTCACGGTGCTGTGCTCCTTCTGCTCTGGCTATCGATCGGTCAGCTGTTGAATTCGAAGCGCGGGAACGCGGTATCGCCGGCGTACCGCGCCGCGTCGCCCAGCTCCTCCTCGATCCGCAACAGCTGGTTGTACTTCGCGACCCGCTCACTACGAGCCGGAGCACCCGTCTTGATCTGACCCGAGCCCACCGC